>NZ_VFML01000001.1:6080000-6286745 GCF_006715045.1 Amycolatopsis cihanbeyliensis
TCGGCGTGGACCTCGCACTGGACGTGCGCAGGGCGCGGATCGACGAGGTGTACGCGGAACTGCGCATGTCCGAGGGTTTCGACGTCGGGATGGAGATGTCCGGTCAGCCCTCCGCGCTGCGCGAGATGATCTCCTGCATGACACACGGCGGCCGGATCGCCATGCTGGGCCTTCCCGCCGAGGAGATCGCCATCGACTGGAGCGCGGTGGTGCTGAAGATGCTCACCGTCAAGGGCATCTACGGCAGGGAGATGTTCGAGACCTGGTACGCGATGTCCGTGCTGCTGCAGGGCGGGCTCGACCTCTCCCCGGTGATCACGCACAAGTTTTCCTACACCGAGCACGAGACCGCGTTCGAGACGGCGCGGGGCAGCAACTGCGGCAAGGTCATCCTGGACTGGACGGAGCACTGATGTTCGGTGCGATGCGCGACAACCTGCGAGCGGAACTCGACGAGATCAGGGACGCCGGGCTGTACAAGGCGGAGCGGGTGATCGGCAGCCCGCAGAGCGCCCAGGTGCGGGTGGGCTCGGATCAGCCCGCCGTGCTCAACTTCTGCGCGAACAACTACCTCGGCCTCGCCGATCACCCCGTGCTCGTCGAGGCAGCCAAGGAGGCACTGGACCGCTGGGGCTTCGGGATGGCCTCGGTGCGGTTCATCTGCGGTACCCAGGAGCCACACAAGCGGTTGGAGGCCAGGCTGTCGGAGTTCCTCGGCACCGCGGACACGATCCTGTACAGCTCCTGCTTCGACGCCAACGGCGGCCTGTTCGAGACCCTGCTCGGCGAGCGGGACGCGGTGATCTCCGACGAGCTGAACCATGCCTCGATCATCGACGGGATCCGGTTGTGCAAGGCCCGGCGGTCCCGCTACCGCAACCGGGACATGGCCGATCTCGAGCGCAAGCTGGAGGAGGCGGCGGACGCGCGCTACCGGCTGATCGCCACCGACGGGGTGTTCTCTATGGACGGCTACCTCGCCCCGCTGGACGAGATCTGCGCGCTGGCCGAGAAGCACGACGCACTGGTCATGGTGGACGATTCGCATGCCGTGGGTTTCATGGGCCCGACCGGCCGCGGCACGCCGGAGTTGTTCGGGGTGACCGATCGGGTGGACATCAACACCGGCACCCTCGGCAAGGCGCTCGGCGGGGCCAGCGGTGGCTACGTGTCCGGGCGCGCGGAGATCGTCGAGATGCTCCGCCAGCGTTCCCGCCCGTACCTGTTCTCCAACTCCCTCGCCCCCGCCGTCACGGCGAGCGCGCTGGCCGCCCTTGACCTGCTCGACTCCTCCGGCGAGCTGCTCGACCGCCTGCGGGCCAACAGCGAACTGTTCCGCAGGCGGATGACCGAGGAGGGCTTCGACCTGCTGCCGGGTGAGCACCCGATCATCCCGGTGATGATCGGCGACGCCGCCGAGGCCGCCCGGCTGGCCGAGAAGCTGCTGGAGCAGGGCGTGTACGTGATCGGCTTCTCCTACCCGGTGGTGCCGCACGGCAAGGCCCGGATCCGCACGCAGATGTCCGCGGCCCACTCCACGGAGGACGTCAACCGCGCGGTCGACGCCTTCGTGGCCGCCCGCAAGAACCTCACCGGCTGACCTGCGCGAGGATGGCCGGGTGATCGACCCGAGACGGCTGAAGGTGCTGCGCGCGCTGGCGGACCATGGCACGGTGACCGCCGCGGGCAACGCGCTGCACCTGAGCGCGTCCGCGGTGTCCCAGCAACTGGCCGCGCTGGAAGCGGAGGTCGGCCAGGAACTGTTGCGCCGCAAAGGCAGGCGGGTGTGGCTGACCTCGGCGGGTGAGTTGCTGGTCGAGCACGCCAACGCGGTGCTCGCCGAGCTGGAACACGCCGAGGCCCGGCTGGCCGCGCATGCCTCGGGTGTGCTGGGTCGGGTCGAGATCGCCGCGTTCGCCTCGGCCATCACACAGGTGGTCGCCCCGGCGATCGCCGCCCTCCGTGAGTCCACTCCGGACCTCGGGGTGCACGTGCGGGACGCCGAGGGGCAGCAGAGCCTGCCCTTGCTGTTGGACGGTGAGATCGACATCGCGGTCACCGTGCAGTACCGGGCCACCCCCGGCGAGCACGACCGCAGGCTCAGCCGCACCCCGCTGTACGCCGAGCCGTTCTACGCGGTGCTGCCACCCGGCCACCCGGCGATCGCGAGCGGGTCGGTACGGCTGGCCGACCTCGCCGAGGAGGACTGGATCGTGCCGCTGCCCGGCAACCCGTGCCGCGATCTGGTGCTGCTGTCCTGCGAGGGCGCCGGTTTCGCGCCGCGGATCACGCACACCTCGGACGACTTCGACGCGGAGGCGGCGCTGGTCGCCGCCGGGGCCGGGGTCGCGCTCATCCCACGCACCGCGCTGGGCGCGATCGACCCGGCGCGGGTGCTGCCGGTGGCGGGGGAGACGCCGACCCGTCGGGTGTTCGCCGCGGTCCGGCGGGGCCGCGAGGAGCACCCCCTGGTTTCCGCGGTGGGGCTGGCCCTGCGCGCGGCGGCCGCGGAGGTGCCGAGTCGGCTGCATGGCGCCGGGGTCGGCTGAACGGTGCCTCGGCAGGCCTCGCCCCGCCGGTGTGGTCCGGCGGGGCGAGGCGGGATCGGGCCGTCAGCAGGGACCGGTGCGCTCCCAGACGCTCGCGACGCCTGGTTCGTCGCCCGGCCAGGCGTACCAGGTGGAGCGCCACTCGGAGCCGTCGTGGCTGACCACCGAACGCGGGTGGTACAGCTGGCTCGACTGCCACGCGGTGGCCGAGCAGTCCGGCGGGTCACCCGGGTCCGAGCCGCCACCGTAGGGCGACTTGGCCTTCTTCGCCGCGTACATCAGCGCGGGCCGGACCTTGTTCCAGAAGCCGTCCTGGCAGCCGTAGCGTGGCAGGAACCCGCCGCAGGACCCGGAGGCCGGGCCGATCTCGAAGGTGAACGAGGCGACGCCGAGCTTGTCGTAGGTCCAGTCGTCGTGGCCACCGGAGGCGGCGTACAGGATCTCCGGCGGCTGGCCGTAGCGGTAGCCCATCATGTTCGCCATGTCCCTGGCCATCGAGCGCAGGCTGCTGTCGTTGCCGGTGCGCACGTTCGCGTAGGCCCACGGGAACAGGACCATGTCGCTGTAGCTGTGCATGCTGAGCATGAGGCCCTTGGTGTCCGCGGGCGCGGGCACGCTGGGACCACCGTCCCTGCGGTCCGGGTAGAGCTTGGTCCACAGGCTCTGCAGCGCGCGGTTCTCGACCTCCGAGTCCGCGTGCGGACCGCGGTAGGTCTCCGCGCACGGGTAGCTGGACGAGCCGGACTCGCCCCAATGGCTGCCGTTGTTCCGGTTCAGGTCGATGCCGATCTGGGTCCCGGTGCAGTTCCCGTTGCTGGTGTTGGCGTTCTTGCGCTGCAGTAGCGGGGAGTTGCCGTTCTGCTGGACGATATCCACCCCGTCCGGGTTGCCGATCGGTACGACCCAGATCTCCGTGGTGTCCAAAAGGGACTTGACCTCGGCGTTGCCGGCGTAGTTGCCGACGAGGTGGTCGATCCAGCGCCAGGACATCACGCCGGTGGTGATCTCTCGCGCGTGCACCTGGCTCATCAGGAAGAACCGTGGCTTCGGAGCATCGGTGCGTTGCTGGCAGTCCTCGCCCGTGCGTTTGGTGATGCAGATGGCCTTCAGGTCGTAACCACGGCGGTCGCCGTTCGCCTTGCGCCAGGACTGGCCGTAGGTGACCACGGTCGCCAGGTCCGGATGGTCGGCCGCGACCTTGTCCAGGTGAGCATAGTGCGCGTTCACCGTCGGATAGCCGCCGTAATAGGTCTCGTCGATGTCCGAGGCACCGCGAGTCTCGTTGCTGTCCCGCTTGCGTGGCGGCTCCCACTGCGGCTCCGGCAACACCGAGTCGACCTCGGCCTGGAAGCCCGCGGAGTGGAGCTTCCGCTGGGTCGCGGCGTCACCGAGCACGAAGAGATCGTCACCCTGGCGCTGTTCCAGCACGTCGAAACCCCGCCGGAGCAGGTCCTGGGCACGGTCCGGGCCGTCGATGGGGACGCGGAACACGTAGGTGGTTCCCTCGGTGGTGCCGGTCATCGCCCGCGAGTCGGGTGCCGCCGTCGCCGTGCCGGTGCGCTCGGGCGTTGCCAGCAGCGCCCCACCGAGGGCGAGCGCCGCGAGCAGCGCGAACAGGGTTCTCTTCGTCATCGGGTACTACTCCTTCGGGTGCGCAGGGGGCCGAGGTGCCGCACGGACACACCGCTGCCAGGGCGGTCGAGGGCGTCCGCCCTGGCAGCGATGAGCCTAAACAGGCACCTCGGCTAGCAAGCACTATGCGTCATACCCCCCGGAGCCGGGGCATCCCAACGAGCCATAGTCATCGTCTATGAGCGCGAATCGACACGACCGGGTCAATGGGCTTCTGCCGGACCGGTCCGCGCTGGTAGGCAGGCTGTGGTGGCCGGTTGCGATCGGAGGTCGATGTGCGCGGAGCCCGTGGTCTGCTCGGTGTCCTGGTACTGGTCGCGGGCGTGGCCGTGGCCCGGCCCGCCGTGGCGGCGCAGACCGTCGAGGAATACGTGGCGCTCGGTGACTCCTACTCCTCCGGCCTCGGCACCGGGGACTACGACCGGCCTGGTGGGAGCTGCCATCGAGGGCCACGGGCGTACCCGGCGCTGTGGGCGGCGCGGCATCCGGACGTGGAGTTCCGTTTCCTGGCCTGCTCCGGGGCGACCACCGTCACCGTCGCCACCCGCCGCATGCTCGAGGCGCTCGGCCCGGAGACCGGGCTGGTTACGCTGACCGTGGGCGGCAATGACGCGGGTTTCGTCGACGTGATGACCACCTGCGTGCTGTCCGGCGACCGGGACTGTGCGCGCAGGGCCGGCCGGGCGGTGGAGTTCGTGCGCACCGAACTGCCCGGCCGGCTGGACCGCACCTATGCGGCGATCGCCGCGCGGGCTTCCTCGGCGGAGGTCGTGGTGTTCGGCTATCCCAGGCTGTTCGAGATCGGTGCCTGTCCCGGCGGGCTGAGCCGGGCGAAGCGGGCAGCGTTGAACGAGGCCGCCGACGCACTCGCGGCGACCACCGAGCAGCGGGCGGGCGCGGCCGGATTCACCTTTGTGGACATGCGCGATCGGTTCGCCGGGCACGGTGTCTGCGCGGCCGACCCCTGGATCAACCCACTGACCTCACCGCTGATCGAGTCCTACCACCCCAACCGGCTGGGCCACGCCCGCGCCTACCTCCCCGCCCTCCTCGCCGCTGCGCGCTGAGGAGCGGTACGCGCGAACCCCGCCGCCGGGGCGCACGCGTCCACGAACGCGACACGATAGCCGGTGGACAGACGGTGTTTCACCGCAGGAAACCGGGGCCGGATCGCCCGCCGGTATCGTCTCCGCCGTGGGAACACTGGCACGACGGCTGGGTACGGCGGATGCCGTCGTGATCGGGCTCGGTTCGATGATCGGTGCCGGGGTGTTCGCCGTTTTCGCGCCTGCCTCCGCCGCCGCGGGTACCGGCCTGCTCCTCTCCCTTGCCATCGCCGGTGTGGTCGCCTACTGCAACGCACGCAGCTCGGCCGTGCTCGCCGCCCAGTACCCGGTCTCCGGTGGCACCTACGTGTACGGCAGGGAACGGCTCGGCCCCTGGTGGGGCTTCACCGCGGGCTGGGGTTTCGTCATCGGAAAGACCGCGTCCTGCGCGGCGATGGCGCTCACCGTCGCCGCTTACGTGGCTCCGGAGTTCGCCAGGCCGGTCGCGGCCGCCGCCGTGCTCGCGCTGACCGTGGTCAACTACTTCGGCATCACCAAAACCGCCGGGCTGGCCAGGGTCCTGCTGGCCGTCGCACTGGTGAGCATCGGCGCGGTGCTGGTGGCCGTGTTCGGTGGTGGCCAGGTGGACGCCGGGAGCCTCGGCGGCGGGTGGACCGGTGGGGTCACCGGAGTGTTGCAGGCGGCGGGTCTGCTGTTCTTCGCCTTCGCGGGCTACGCGCGGATCGCCACCATGGGAGAGGAGGTGCGCGATCCGGGACGGACGATCCCGCGTGCCATCAGCGTGGCGTTGGCGGCGGCGCTGGTCCTCTACGCCGTGGTCGCCGTGGGCCTGCTGCTCGTGCTCGGCCCGGAGGCGCTGGCGCGTTCACGTGCACCCCTTGCGGATGCGGTACGGGCCGGTGGCATGGACTGGCTCGCACCGGCCGCGCGGATCGGCGCCGCCGTGGCTGGCCTCGGCGCGCTGCTGGCGCTGATCACCGGAATCGGGCGCACCACGCTGGCCATGGCCCGCAACCACGACCTGCCAGGGTGGATGGCCGGGGTGCATCCGCGCCGCCAGGTGCCGCACCACGCGGAGTCGGTGCTGGCGGTGGTCGTATGCGTCCTGGTGCTGACGCTCGACCTGCGCGGCGCCATCGGCTTCTCGTCGTTCGGGGTGCTGGTGTACTACGCCATCGCCAATGCCTCGGCGTTCACCCTGCCCGCCGGCCTGCGCCGAATGCCCCGGTGGCTGCCCGTGCTCGGGCTCGGTGGTTGCCTGCTACTGGCCGCCACCCTGCCGTGGCAGTCGGTGCTGGCGGGCGTCCTGGTGTTCGCGGTCGGTCTGGGCGGGCGGGCCGTGGTGCGCGCCCGCCGAGCTTGACCGGTTACTGCTCCGTGCGCTCGCCGCCGCGGGTCTCGCCGATGACGGGTGGGACGGTCTTACCGACGCCGTCGGTGCCGAAGTACTCGTTCGGGTCGTCCTCCTGGAGGTACTCGGCCCGCTTGTGGTCCTTGTCCTCCTCCTTGTTGCCACGGCCGCCGCCGGCCGCCCCCATCGGGGCGCCCGCGCCGCGTGCCCCGGTGCCGCCCTGGCCGCCGCGGGCGAACTCGTTGGCCGAGCGCGCACCCGGCTCACCGGCCCCGGTGCCGCGGCCGGGACCCGCCGGTGTTCCCGGGGAGCCGCTCCGGGGCGCCGGCATACCACCGCGGGGGGCGCCGGTGCCGCCGGTGACCCTGTTGCCCGCGCTGCCGGAGCCGTAGCCCCCGCCACGGCCGGTCGAGCCGAAGCCACGGCCCGGCTTGTCGCGGGTGGTCTCACTGCCGAGCCTGCCGAGGTTGCTGCCGCCACCCGGCGCGACGGCGCCGCCCATGCCACCGCCGCCGCTCGCCGCCGGACGGCCCCACTGCCCGCCGGGCTGCGTGGTCGGGTTGTTGCCCTGCGGGTTCGGTCCCGCCCCGCTGCTGGTACCGGGGCCCGGCGCCACACCCGCCCCGCCGGGCGGTGGCCCGGCGGGGCCACCGCCCATCGGGGCGCCCGGACCACCCGGCGCCGAGATCGGTGGCCCGCCACCGAATCCGGAGGTCCGGGTGCTGCTGTCGATCGAGGAGGGGGACGTGGAGTCGCCCGGCTGCGGGGCGGAGGAGAAGGTCGGCTGGGTGGAGCCGGTGCTGTACAGCGCTTGATCCCGCGCCTGTACCACGGCGGCGGCCCGCTCGTGGGCCTCCTGCCGCAGGCGGGCCTGCCGCTCCATGTTCGCCAGCACGCCGAGCTGCTTGCCCCAGTCACCGTTCTCGGCGTGCTGGTTGGCCTGCGCGATCGAATCCTCGACCGGCATGCCCGCCGGTTCCGGCATGTTGTTCTTGGCCTGGATCAGCGTGGCCGACTGCTGGGAAAGGCGGTTGGAGGTCAGGTGGGACGCGTTGGCGGAGGAGTCGGACCAGTCGGCGAGGGCGCCGAAGAACGCGTGTGCCTTGGCGGCCCCCTCACCCTGCCACTCGGCCTCCTCCTTGGCGGACGCCCTGCGGAAGGAGTCCGCGAGCTGCTTCTGCGCGTTGCCCAGGTCGTTGGCGATCATGCCTTGCTCGTCCACGCTGGCCGGGTCGACGGCATCGTTGACGATGGAGATCAGCTGCTCGTGCGGCCGGCTCCGGTAGTCGTGATCGGAAGGATCGAGCCCGGAGCGGAACTCCTGGCTGGCCAGCAGCCGCTCGGCTTCGGCGGCCGAGTACCGGCCGGCGACCTGTTGCGCGTTGGCCGGGTCCACCGGCACGGCGCCGCGCGCCACACCGGGTGCGCCGTGGTGCGCGGCGTCGGCGTACACCTCACCCTCGTAGGACCGAGGCGTGTATCCCTCCGACATCGCGACTCCCTCCCTGGTCACTGCACCTTCGGAAGCATCGGTTCAAGCTCTTCGGCATATTTCTTGGTGTCCGTACACGCGTCAAAATCCGCGCTGCCAACCGGGCTCACACCGACTATCGCGCGGGCGCTCTCGGAAACTTTCATGGCTATATCGCAAAATCCGTCCGAGTCGTGGGATCGTAAGGCTTGGCGACCGTTGATCTTGATTTCGACTGAGTCTGGGTCAGTCCGGCGGAACTCTTCTAATCCCTGAACGGGATCCAGGACCACACCTGCGGATCCGTATCGTGTTTTGGTGGCGACGCACTCGTTGCGCGCGGTCTTGTTCTCACCTGGCTGGAATCCGTCCCCGGCGACAAGCTCATCGAGAACGCCGCACGCGTTCATGTTAGCGAATACGTTCTGATTGCCAACTGACGGTGCAGATGTTGTGCTGGAATCTCGCTCTGCGGGGGTCGCTGTCCCGGCTTCCTTGCCTGAGCAGGCCGAGATTCCTAATGTGCCGATCACGATAACGATCGCTGTCAAGTGCTTCCGTCGGATTGCTGATCTTGTCATGTCGATTTCAGCTGTCTGTAGCGGTGAGAAATGGGCCAAGCTTTTGGTTAGCGTCTTCGTCGGCCGCCTTGTAGTTACGTCTGGCTATCTCAAGTGCTTCTCGTGCATGGCCAAGGCCGTCTTTGAAGCTATTGAAAGCTGGGACCAGCGACCGCTCGTCAGAGTCAAGAGCCATCAGCACGTGTTGCGACACTTGGCGGGCGTACTCGTCGTCTCCCAGCATTGGTTTCCTTGCCAAGTTACGTACGCGATGATGCAGCCCGCTTACCTGCTGCTCAGCCTCATCGACGGCGGCCAGGAAGGCCTGGCCCATCTCCTCGCTGACCGCCCAGCGGCCCGCCTTGGCCTCGCCGAGCATGCCCTTGGCGTCGTCGGCGAAAGCCTTGGCCTGCGCCTCACTGTCGGCACCGGCGATGATGCTCTGCAGGAAGCTGTTACCCGCGTCGCCCTCCGCCATGCTGCCCCTCCCTGAGCTCAAGGCTTGGTCACCCGATCGCGTACCTAGAGTATCAACGTGGGCTCAATCCGTCCCCACTTCGAGGGCGCCACTGAGCCGTTCACGCAGCCACTGGGCGATGCGGCGGTTGTCCGCGCCGGTGAAGGTCTGCCGCAGCGCGCCGTCGGGAAGCTGCTCGGTGACCGCGAAAAAGCGGCCGTCGTCGGTGTCGAACCAGGTCAGCGACCCGAGTTGCTGCTCACGCCCCCGGCGGACGTGGGTGTCCGGCTCGCGGACCGAGCAGGAGATGATCCCGTAACGCAGCATCGGTGCGGTGAAGAAGTGCTCGATGGCCTTCCGGTTGTTGGCCTGGACGCCCTCGTCCTCGTCGGTGACCGGCAACGCGTCCTCGTCCTGCTGCCCGGCCCTCGGCGGGGTGAGGATGGTGGCCGGGTTGTGCCGAAGGGCCGGCCATTCGGGCAGGAAGGACACCATCTCCGGCACCACCTGCTCCGGGCGGAGCCGTTCGAACAGCAGCTTGTCGCCCGACTGCTGGGAGATGAAGCCCAGTTTGCCCCGCCAGCCACCCCGGTACAGGTATCGGACGTCGGTCGCGGTCACCGTGGCCACCTGGGTCACCAGCACGTGTGGCGACGACCAGGCCCGCAACAGGTCCTCGACCTCCGGATGCAGGCTGTCCCCGATGGCCAGCCCGTTCTCGCGAAGGCGTGCCCAGGTGCGCGCACGCTGCTCGGTCCGTTCGGTGAACGTGGGGCTCGCGTACGGGATCTCGTACGGGTACACCCAGCGGCCGAGGCGCAGATCCTCTTCCAGGATGTCCAGTTCTTCCAGGTGCGCGCTGAACGACGCCGCCAACTCCGAACCCCCTACCGCCGACACGACCGATCACTACGGTACGACGGCCAACGGTAGCGCACGGTCGTCAGATGATCACTCGGCTCGCCGTTCAGTGACGAAGCTCGCTCACGAACGCGGCCCACGCGGTCCGGTCGAACGTCAGGGTCGGGCTGGGGGAGCGCCGCTTGCTGTCCCTGACCTGGACAGCGGCCCCGGCAAGCCGAGCCTCGACACAACCGTGGGCGTTGTTGCTGTAGCTCGACTTGAACCAGTCGGTCTGGTGGATCTTGCGGCGAGGGACCTGCATCGGGTCATTCTAGGTCTTTTGCGGTCTGTTTGATGAGTTCGAGCGAATCGACCGGGTTCAACGCCACGTCGGTAGCGCTGGCGTGGGCGATGTCGTACTCCTTCACCTGCACCGGATCTTCGATGAGCTGCATGGATGTCACCATTTCCACCCACGCGATGCTGGGCAGGTTCGGTTTGGAGAAGCTCAGCACATGGAAGCTGCCGTCCAGCGCATCGTGCCCCGGTGCCGCGAACGGCACGATCAGGACGGTCAGCAAGGCCGGATGATCCTCGATCCGCTGGACCAGGTGCAGGAGCTGGCGGCGCAGCACCTCCGGGCCACCGATCTGCTGCCGGAGGGCGGCCTCGCTCAGCACGGTGATCAGTTTCAGCGGATCGTCGCCGTCCAGCCGCCGTTGGCGGGTTAACCGTGCCTCCACCCGGCGACCCGCTTCGGCGAGCCGGGCGTTGGGACTGCCCGACTCGATAATCGCCTGCGCGTACTCGCGCGTCTGGAGCAAGCCATGGATGAGGCTGCTGTTGAACGTCAGGATGGTCTCCGCGCCATGTTCGAGGCCGAAGAACCGCAGGACCTCGGGGGCGAAGAGGCCGCTGAACTTGGACCACCAGCCGCGGTGGCGGGCGACCTCGCGTAATTCCTCGAGCTCGGCCGCCTCGTCCTCGTTGAACTCGTAGGCATCCGCGATCTGGCCGAGCTTGGCCTCGGGCACGTTCTTCTTCCCGCTCTCCACATCGCTGAGGAAGGTGGGGGAGAGGCCGATCAGCTTGGACGCCTTGGTGCCGGCGAGGCCGAGCAGTTCGCGACGTTCGCGTAGCCGCAGGCCCAGGTCCCAGCGCGCGACGACGGGTGATGACGGTGCCATGGCGTCCCCTCTGTTGCCGATGCCACCACCAAGTAGTAGTCATCCGGCGCCGGGTTTGCCATCACACGATCGGTGGATAACGCTAGTGAATTCACCCACGCTGGCTGCGCAGGAAGACCGCCCACGCCGTCCGGTCGAACTCGAGGATCGGGCCGGGGGTGCGGCGCTTGCTGTCCCGGAGTTGTACCCGGGGACCGGCGAAACGTGCCTCGACGCAGGAGGAGTTGTTCGCACTGAACGACGACTTGAACCAGCCGGTGTGCCTATCCGTCATCTCAGCTCCCTTGCGACCTGGGTGATCAGGTCCACGGTCGCCCTCCGGTCGAGTGCGGTCTTCTCGATCTCCGCGTAGGCCAGGCCGTACTCCCGGACCATCAGCGCGTCCGCGATGAGCTCGGTGGAGGTGACCGTTTCTTGCCATACCAGGGTAGCGACTTTGCCGGAAGGGAACGTCATCAGGTTGAACGAGGAGCCGCCCATCGCGTGGTGGCCGGTCGCGGTGTACGGCACGATCCGGACGTCGAGGTTGTCCGGATGGTCCTCGATGAGCCGCAGCAGGCGATCGAGCTGCGCCGCGAGCACGGCAGGACCGCCGACCTGCTGCCGGATGGTGGACTCGCTCATGATCGCGGTCAGTTGTAGCGGATCCGCGCCGCTCAGCCGCCGTTGCCGGATCATCCGGGCCTCCACCCGGCGGTCGACCTCGGCCAGCCGGATGTTCGGGCTGCCCGCCTCGATGATCGCGCGGGCGTAGTCCTCGGTCTGTAGCAGTCCGTTCATCAGGCCGTTGTCGAAGGCGCAGATCGACTCGGCGCCGTGTTCGAAGCCGAACAGGCGCAGCAACTCGTCGCTGAACAGCGCCGTGAACTGGTTCCACCAGCCGCGCTGCGCGGACGCGTCGCGCAGGGTGCGTAGCTCGGCTGCCTCGTCCTCGGGCACCTCGTAGATCTTGATCAGCGCGTTGAGCTTGTCCACGGGCAGCTTCTTCCGGCCGTGCTCGGCCGCGCTGAGGAACTGCGCGGACAGCTCGAGCCGCTTGGCCACCGCGGAACCCTTCAGGCCCACCAGTTCACGCTTCTCGCGTAGTCGTTGCCCAAGGTCCCAGCTGGCCACGGTCGGGGACGAGGGCAAGGCGCTCTCCTTCTCGGTAGCTGCGACGACCCCGCGAATGCTAGCGGTCACTCGGCGTCGGCAACGGCCCCCGATCGTGTCATTGACTCGGTTAATCAACCGGTCGATGCTACCTGACAAGGTTGATAAACCGAGTTGAGGTGAAAATATGATCCATGCGCTACCGGCTACGACGGCTGAGCCGGGGTCGCCTGGTTACCTGTCCGACTGGTATCGCGGGCAAGGCTGGCCGGTCGAGGTCGCCGGGGAGTCGGTCGCCCTCGCGTCCTCGAATCGGGTGTGCCTGCTCGTGGTCGACTGGCGGCAGGCGCCCGGCCTGATCACGCGGCTGGACGAGGTGCGCAGGCCCGCCGCGGCCCTGCTGCGCTACGGCGAGCCGGACGAGATCGTCTTCATCGTCGCCCGCACCGGGATCCCCTGCCCGCTTCCCGCGGGACTGCGGCCGGTCGCCGGGCCGATGCCGTTGCCGCCTGTCCCCGGTGTCCGCTGGGCGGTCGCGCCATGGGACACGCGCGGGCTGTGCCGGGACATCGACGTCGTGCACGCCCTCGGGCGGTCGCGATGAACCCATGCCGAACCAGGAGGTTGAATGAAGCGTCGATCGGTCACCAGGGTCTGGCCGTTGCTGCTGCTCGTGCTCGGCGGCGCCGGGGCGCTCGCCATCGCGCTCGCGCACGCCCTCGCACCGGATCCCGCGCCGGACACCGGGCCGAACTGGCCGATTGCCAGCGGGCTGCTCACTGAACCATCGTCCACAGTGGTCACAACATCCGCGATGAGCCGCCCCGACGACGAGATCGACCAGGTCAAGAAGCTGGCGGGCGGCCTGCAATCGAACCTCAATTACAAGAACCTGAACGGTCTGCTGCTGAGCGCCTGCGAGAGCGGCAAGAAAGGCAACGCGGCCAGGGACGACCTGCTGCGCACCCTGCCGATGCTGGACCCCGCCGACCCGAATCAGGCCAGGAAGGCCCACTTCCGGCTCGCCGACCTCACCGCCGACCCGCACGAGGGGTACCACCTGCTGTTCGAGGGCGCCTATGCGGACGGTTCCGGGCCGGCGCTGACGATCCGGTTCCGGGTCTACGTGGACCAGGGTGTCGCCGCCTGGTGCGGCGTGGGTCACTGAGTATAGACGATAATGATTGTCATTTGTATTCTCTTTGCGTGACCCCGCAGCAGAGCCGCGTGCCCGCGCGCCCGTTGCCGTCCCGTCGCGCGCTCACCCTCACCATCGGTGTGCTGTCGGCGATCCTGGTGGTGTCGGTGGTCGTCGCGATCACGCTGGGGCCGACGGTGATTCCACTGGCCGACAGCCTGCGCTACCTCGGCGCGGCGCTCACCGGGGGCAGGATCGACCCCGCCGAGATCACCGGGTACTCGATCATCTGGCAGGTGCGCACCCCGCGCGTGCTGCTGGCCATGGTGGTCGGCGCCGGGTTGAGCGTGATCGGCGTGGCGGTGCAGGCCATGGTGCGCAACGCGCTGGCGGACCCGTTCATACTGGGCGTCTCCTCCGGCGCCTCGGTCGGGGCGAGCGCGGTGGTGGCCTTCGGCCTGTTCGCGGGACTCGGGGTGTACGCCCTGTCCGCGGCGGCCTTCCTCGGCGCGCTGCTCGCCTCCGTGCTGGTGTACCTCGCCGCCCGCAGCCGAGCCGGACTCAGCCCGCTGCGCCTGGTGCTCACCGGCGTCGCGCTCGCCTACGGATTCCAGGCCGTGATGAGTGTGATCGTGTTCTTCGCCCCCTTCGGTGAGGCGGCGCGCACCGTGTTGTTCTGGCTGCTCGGCAGCCTTGGCGGAGCCACCTGGGGGTCGCTGCCCATCGCGGCGGTCGCCGTCGGGTTGGCCATCGTGTTGCTGCTGCGCCGGGGCCGGTCGCTGGACGTGCTCGCCATGGGCGACGAGACCGCGGCCAGCCTCGGCGTGGATACCGCCGCCCTGCGCCGTGGCTTGTTCCTGCTGACCGCGGTGGTGACCGGCGCGCTGGTGGCCGTCAGCGGTGCCATCGGTTTCGTCGGGCTGGTCATGCCGCACCTGGTGCGCATCCTCGTCGGCGCTGCCCATACCAGGGTGCTGATCATCGCCCCGTTCGCCGGTGCGATCTTCCTGGTGTGGGTGGACCTGGTGTCTCGCACCCTGGTCGCGCCGCGCGAGCTGCCGCTCGGCGTGATCACCGCGCTGGTCGGCGTCCCGGTGTTCGTCACCTTGATGCGCCGCCGTGGCTACCTGTTCGGAGGCCGTTGACGTGCGCCTCACCCTGGACGCGGTCTCCGTCGAGATCGCCGGAGCGACCCTGCTGCGCGAGCTGAGCCTGAAGGCGGACAGCGGTGAGATCCTCGGGCTGATCGGACCCAACGGCAGCGGCAAGTCCACCGCGTTGCGCTGCGTCTACCGCGCGCTGCGACCCACTGCCGGAACCGTGCTGCTGGACGATGTGGACCTGGATACGCGTTCACTACGGGAAAGCGCCCGCTCGATCGCCGCGCTCACCCAGGAAAGCAACACCGAGCTCGATTTCACCGTCGCGGAAGTGGTGGCGCTGGGGCGTTTCCCGCATCTGCACGGGGGCAGGGCACTGGACGAGCGGGAGCGGGAGCTGTGCCGCGAAGCCATGCGGCGCACCGATGTCGTCCACCTCGCCGAACGGGGTGTGCTGTCCCTCTCCGGCGGCGAGCGGCAGCGGGTGCTGATCGCCCGTGCTCTCGTGCAGGAACCGGAGGTACTGGTGCTGGACGAGCCGACCAACCACCTCGACGTGCGGCACCAGGTGGCCCTGCTGTCCTTCCTGCGCACCTGCGGGCTCACCGTCGTGGTCGCGCTGCACGACCTGAACCTCGCCGCCGCGACCTGCGACCGGCTCGCCGTACTCGACGCCGGCTCGCTGGTCGAGGCGGGCCCACCCGCCCAGGTGCTCAGGCCGGACCTGATCCGGCGGGTGTTCGGGGTGACCCCCTCGGTGGTCACCCACCCGGACACCGGCACCCCGCAACTGCTCTACGAGCTCATCGACCCGTCCCCGACAGAGTCCCCGGCAGAGTCCCCGACAGAGAGGTCTCACCAGTGAAACGCAGTATGCCCATCGTCCTCGCCTGCTCCCTGCTCCTCGCGGGCTGCGGTGCCGATGTCGCGTCGGAGGCCGGAGCGGGGCCGGACACGGTGACGATCGAGAACTGCGGCAAGACCATCGACTATCCCGTCCCGCAACGCGCGGTCGCCTACGACATGAGCGCCACCGAACGAATGTTCGCGCTGGGGCTGGCCGATCGCATGCGCGGCATCGTCATGCCGTCCACCACGGAGGGGCCGGTGTCCCGCTCGCCGTATCGCGCGGACTACGAATCCGTGGAAACCCTCAGCACCGACGTGCTCAGCAGGGAGGTGGTGATCGGAGCCGAGGCGGACTGGGTGCTGGCGGGCTGGCAGTCAGGTTTCAGCGAGGAACGTGGTGTGACCCCCGCGCTGCTGGACCAGGTGGGCATCCAGAGCTACATGTACACCGAGACCTGCTACAACTACGGAACCGACCCGATCACCGTGCCGCCGCTGGAGGCGCTGTACACCGACCTGGAACAACTCGGGAAGATCTTCCGGGTCGAGGACCGGGCCGAGCGACTGATCGCGGACCTGAAGGCCAGGGCGGCCACCCTGGAGCGCAACCAGCCCGACGGCGAACCCGCACGGGTGTTCGTCTACGACTCCGGCACGGACAAGCCGTTCACCTCCGGTGCGCAGACCGCGCCGAATGTCATCGTGTCGCTCGCCGGCGGGCGCAATATCGTCGGTGACCTGGACGAGCGATGGACCACCATCGGCTGGGAGTCCGTTGTGGACGCCGCGCCCGAGGTGATCACCGTGGTGGACTACGGGGACCAGCCGGTGCAGGACAAGATCGCCTTCCTGAAGTCCTTCCCCCCGCTTGCCGAGTCACCCGCGGTGCGCAATGACCGGTTCTACGTGCTGGATTACGGCGAGGCCGTCAGCGGGCCGCGGAACATCGAAGCGGCCGAGAAGTTCGGCGAGTACCTGCGTTCCATCGGACGCTGACCGAACCCGCGAAAGGAAGCATGGTGACACTCGACGCACCCGGCACGGTCGGGCAGTTGACGGCCGAGGTCCTGCGCGGCATGGCCGGGCCGCCGCCGGCCGGACTGGTGGCGACCAGCGTGTTCTGGCTGCACCACGGGACCCGGCTCGCCGGTGGTGACACCACCTACCTCAACCAGTACGTGCTGGTCCGGCTCGGCGGTTCCTTCGGCGCCTGCGCGTTCGAGGAGGGGGAACTCGGCCCGGAGGTCTGCCGCGAGTTCTCCGGTGCCGCGCTGGACTCGCTGCTGTCCGAGGGACCCACCGCGCTGCGGATCGCCGCGCTGGACGCCTATCTGGCCGAGCTGCGCCCACACCGCGAGGCGCCGGACGCCGAGCGGGTCGAGCTGCCCGCGGGGCCACCCGAGGTGCGCGCGCGGGCACGGGACGCCGCCGTTGCCGGTCTGCTGGACATCCGGTCCGGCGCGAGAGTCGGGCTGATCGGTGTGGTCAACCCGTTGGTCGAGGCCATCCGGCAGCGGGGAGGTGACTGCCTGCCCTGCGATCTCAACCTGCGCAGGACGCAGTGGGGCGATCGGGTCACCGATTCGATGGATGAGGTGCTGGACGTCGCCGACTCCGTGGTGGCGACCGGGATGACGCTGAGCAACGGCAGTTTCGACCGGATCCTGCGCCGCTGCCGGGAGCGAGCCCTGCCGCTGATCGTCTATGCCCAGACCGGGAGCGCGGTGGCCCGCGCGTTCCTCGGCTCCGGGGTGACCGCGGTCTCCGCGGAGCCGTTCCCGTTCTCCCAGTTCAGCGCCGAACCCACGGCGCTGTACCGCTACCGCGCGGAGGCCGCGGTATGACACCCCTTGTGTCAACTCGCGGCAGTCACGGTGACCACAGGGCGCGCCCTCGGCCGGAGGCCCCGCTGTCGGGGCGGCGGGGCGCGTGCCCCGGTGGTCATACGCTGGGTCGTGCCGGGCGCCCTGTCGACACGGTCGCGGACGCGCGCGAAGTCGCGAAGGAGCATGCATGACCGTGGCCGAACCGGTTCCCGGTGACCTGCGGATGATCCGGACGCTGTGGCCGGTGCTGCTCGCCTCGGCCGTCGGGCTGGTTCCGTTCACCGTGTTCAGCACCTTCCTGGTGCCGATCGCGGGCGAGGCCGGTACCAGCGTGGCGACCATGGGCAGCCTGCGCGGGCTGGGCGGCCTTGCCGCGCTGCTGGTGGGCACCGCACTCGCCCCGCTGATCGACCGGGTGCCGAGGGAATGGACCGCGGCGGGCGGACTGGTCCTGCTCGGACTGTCCTCGGTGATCGGTGCGCTGGGCGACCTGCTCGCACTGGCGGCGTTCTGCCTGCTGATCGGCGCGGCGACCGCGGTGCTCAACCCGGCGCTCGGCGCCGCGGCCGCCGACAGGTACGGCTCCGGTGCGGCGGCGGGACGCGCGGCCACCCTGGTCACCGCCACGCAGTCGCTTACCGCGATGCTCGCCGCCCCGGTCGTGGCGCTGCCCGCGTTGCTGTGGGGCTGGCGGGGTGACCTGATCGCCCTCGGTGCGGTCGCGGTGCTGCTCGCGGTGATCCTGCTCGGCAGGCGAGGCGAGGCCGTGGCCGAGTCGGACCAGCCACGGCTGGGCTACCTCGCCTCCTTCCGCGCGCTGGCCGCGGTGCCCGGCGCGTTGCCGCTGGTGCTGGTGGCCGCGCTGCGCACGAGTGCCTTCATGGGCTACCTCGCCTACCTGGCCGCGTTCTACGACGAGCGGTTCGCGCTGTCGCCGGAGGTGTTCGCCTTCGTGTGGACGCTGTCCGGGGCCTCCTTCTTCGTCGGGAACCTGCTGGTGGGCAGGTTCATCAACGCCGCGGGCGCGAGCACCCGGATCGAGGCGGTGCTGGTGGGTGGGCTGGTGGTGGCCCTTGCCGCGATCATCGGCTTCTACTTCTCGCCGGTGCTGCCGGTCGCGCTGGTGCTCACCGCGGTGCTCGGCCTGGCCCACGCGACCGTGGCGGCCTGCGTGGTGAGCCTGCTGGTGCATCGCAGTGGCTCGCTACGCGGATCGGCGCTGAGCATCAACGCGGCCGGGATGAGCCTCGGCGTGTTCGCGGGTGCCGGCCTCGGTGGTATCGGGCTGGGCCTCGGTGGCTATCCCGGTACCGCCGCGGTGTTCGGTGGGCTCACACTGGTGGCGTTGCTGGCGGGGGCGATGGTACTGCGCGGCCGATCCACCGGACCCGCATGAGGGGCACGGGGTACGCGCCCTGCCATCATGGCGAGATCCTGCAGGGCGCCTTCCGGGAGGCCGACGGATCGGTGTGCCGCGGCCTGGTCACCCTGCCGATGCGCACCCTCGGCACCAGGGCCGAGTTCGTCCGGTTGCCCGGCACGACATCGGACGAACTCGAGGTCCTGCCCGCGGACCGCACCAAGGCCGCCAAGGCGGCCAGGCTCGCCGTGGCCGAGTGCGCCCGGCACCGACCGTGTGGCGGGCGGCTGCGGCTGCACAGCGAGGTGCCGATCGGGTTGGGAATGGGGTCCTCGACCAGCGACATCATCGCGGCCGTGCACGCGGTCGCGGCCAGTTTCGGTACCCGGCTACGGCCGGCCGACGTGGCCAGGTTGGCCGTGCGCGCGGAATGCGCGAGCGACCCGCTGATGCTGGAGCATCGACCGCTGCTGTTCGCGCAGCGGGAGGCGCGGGTACTCGAGATCCTCGGTGAGGCGCTGCCTCGTGCCCTGGTGGTCGGGTGCATCACCGGCGGCGGCAGGCCGGTCGACACGCTGGCTCTCTCCGCCACGTACGGCCCGGCGGAGGTCGAGGCCTTCGAAGGGCTCAGGACCGCGCTGCGCAAGGCGATCGCGAGCGCCGATCTCGCGCTGCTTGGTCAGGTCAGCACGGAGAGCGCGCGGCACAACCAGCGGGTGCTCGCCAAGGAGGAGTTCCCTGTGCTGGCGGAGGTCGCCGCCACCAGCGGTGCCGCCGGGGTGCAGATCGCGCACAGCGGCAATGTCGCTGGCCTGCTCTTCGACCCGGACGCCCCGAGGCTGTGGCCACGGGTGCGCGGGTGCGTGCGCGCGTTGCGGGCCAACGGCATCACCGTCACCAGGGTGTTCAGCAGTTCGGGAGGACGGGAATGCACGAGCACATCGCCGACGCGATCGCCGAGCCGGAACTGGTGCACGCCGGAGACGGCCTGGTCTGCCTGCGGTTCGAGACGATGAAGGTGGTCTCCGCGCTCGCTGCGGTCCGGCACCTGCTCGCCGAGGGCACCGTGCGGCCGGGGGACACCCTGCTGGACAGCTCCAGCGGCATCTACGCCTACGCGCTCGCGCTGGCCGCGCATCGGTTCGGGCTGCGCTGCCATATCGTCGGGTCGACCACGGTCGATCACACCCTGCGCACCCAGCTCGCCGTGCTCGGGGCGCGGCTGGAGCAGATGGAGCCCTCCAGCGACCTCAAGCTGGACCAGGACCGCAGGGTACGGCGGGTCCGCGAACTGTTGCGGGAGAACCCGGACTACCACTGGATGCGGCAGTATCACGACGACATCCACTATCGTGGCTACCTGGCCACCGCGGAGCTGATCGAGCGGGAACTCGACCTCGACCGGCTCACCGTGGTCGGCGGGGTCGGGTCCGGGGCCTCCACCGGCGCGCTGGCCCGGTTCCTGCGGGAACGGTCGTCCTCGGTCGAGCTGGCCGGGGTGCAGCCGTTCGGCAGCATCACCTTCGGCTGCGAGCACGTGCACGACCCGGAGATCATCATCGCCGGGATCGGCAGCTCGATCCCGTTCGGCAACGTCTCGCACGAGCTCTACGACGCCATCCACTGGATCGGCTTCGAGGCGGCGCTCGCCGGGAGCGTCGACCTGCTGCGCAGGCACGCCGTGTTCGCCGGGCTGTCCACCGGGGCGGGTTACCTCGCCGCGCGCTGGGAACGCGACCGCGAACCGGATCGGACCGTGCTGTTCATCGCCGCGGACACCGGACACCGGTACGTGGACTCCGTTTTCGCCAGGCACGACGAGGCGCGTCGGGTCGAGGACTTCGATCCACACGACGTGTCCACAATGGAGGAACTGGCGTTGCCGTGGTCCCGGATGCACTGGGGAAGGGCCTCGGCGCCCCCGGCGGCGATCTTCACCTGATCGGCAGAGTTACGGCATCCGGCCGCGGGCGGCCCGGCGGACAGTGCCTTCGGCTCCTGACCGGTCCACTCGGATACGGGAACGGCGAACTCGCGCGCGTGGGGGGCAAACTCGGGTACGTGGGGGGCAAACTCGGGTACGTGGGGGGCAAACACGCGTGCGTGGGCGGCAAACACGCCGGGGGACCTGGGGTCAGGTGACCTGGAAGGTGGTGAGCACCGCCGCGTGGTCGGAGGTCCACTCGTTGTCCTCGTGGTTCGGGGCGGGCTCGGGGTCACCGGCCACCACGGCGCGGGATTCGGTGACCGCCAGCTCGCCCGCGAAGTGCACGAAGTCGATCCGGTCCTGCGGTTCCGGCTCGCCCTTGTGCTCGTCGTACCCGTATCCACCCTGGAAGGTGGGGAAGATCGGCGACCAGGTGGTCCCGGGTTCGGCCACCGGGTCCGGGTTGGCGACCCGGAACGAATCCCGCAGCCCCGCCCGCCGCGGCAACACCGAGGTGGGCCAGTCGACCGAGGAGTAGCCGCACCGCCGGGTGCCCGGGGTCCAGTCCAGGTGCGAGGGGGCGTTGAAGTCGCCGGTCAGCAGTACCGGTGTCGCGTCGGACTCCGCGAGCTCCGGCCGCATCGCGGCCAGCACCTCGGTGATCTGCCCGGTCCGGCCGGACCGCTGCTCGTTGGCCAGCAGTTCCTCCCGGCTCATCCCGCCGAAACAGGCGTCGTAGGGGCCATAGGGCGTGTAACCGAGATGGACGTTCCACAGCACGACGTCCTGCCCGCGCTGCTCGTCGATCCGGATCCGCGCGCTCATCCCGGCCAGCCCGGACTCCGCGGGCGACTCGCCGCGGCCGACGATCGGGTACCTGCTGATCACGGCCAGGTCGTGGCCTGCCTGGTAGTAGTCCCAGCCGAGTGCCTCGGCGAGCACCCTGCCCGAGGCCGAGGAGGTCTCCTGCATCCCGACCGCGTCCACATCGGATTCCAGTAGGAAGCGAAGTTGCTTCTCCCGTGCCCCGTTCACCTGGCTGCCGCCGTGCCAGAGGTTCCAGCTCAGCACCTTCAGCTCCGGCACCAACCTGGCTCCCGGCGGCCGGACCTCGATCCTGGCCTTCGCGGTGTCCTTCTCGCCGCGGCCGTTCCGTGCCTCGACCCGGAGCGTCGAGGTCTTCGCCGAGTAGGCGGGGTGCGGCGTCCCGGACACCGTGCCGTCCGCGGCGACGGTGACCCATCCCGGCCCGGACAGCTTGCGGAACCGCAGACCCTGGGTGTCCCCGCGGACCAGCCCGCGCACCGTCGCCCGGTACGGGGCCTTCGCGCGCGCGTTGCGCAGGTCGAACTCGCCGGTCACGAACCGCGGTGGCGCGGCACTGGTCAGCCGCAGGCGCACCGGCTCGGCCAGCCACCGGTACCCGTCCTCGGCCAGCCCGTACACGATGTAGTCGCCCGGCTCGAGCCCTTCGGTCGGCAGGGTCGCGGTGCCCTCCGCGTCCGGGATGTACACCCAGCGCAGCGAGGGACCGACGTAGGTCTCGTCCACCGGCCCGTTGCCCGGCTCGGTGTAGAGGCCGAGCCAGTTCTTCGGGTGCGGGCGTGGGGTCGTGTACTCCACGGTGATCGGCTGCCCTGCGCGCACGGTGTCCCGCGCCAGGGTCAGCGTGCCGTCCGGCGCGGCGGCGGCCGGCGCCGCGACCACCCCGAGCATGGTCAGCACCGCCAGCAGCAACGTGCTCAGCCTGCGCACCCTAACCTCCTCGAATCGGGGAGACCCCATCGTGAGCCGGACCCGTGATCGGAATGTGGACCACAGGTAACGTCCGCCCTACCCCGACCGCAACCTTCGTTGGTCGGGAGTGCGGCCGAGCGTGCCCGCGGCGGTGGTGACGATCGAGCGGAGCTGCGCGGTGATGTCCCGCTGGTTCCGCTCGAACACCGGGTCGGTCAGCTCACCGGTGTTGCCGGGCCCGAACTCGAGGATCGGCGTGTGTACGTGCCCGCCGGGGACGTCCAGCCCCAGCGCGTCGCGCAGCAGGGTCGCCCGGTAGGCGATCTCGTTGGAGAGGTAACTTCCCCCGCCGCCCGCCCGCGCGGTCGACCCCGGCGTCGGGCCGTCCGGCCGGAACACCGGCTCCGTGCCGCCGGGCGGGATCTCCAGCACGCCGGTGTTGTCGTAGACCGGGAAGCGGCCGGTGTCCGCCCGCACGATGTCCTCGTACGGCAGGGTGGTCGGGACGAACTCGGGCGCGGGTTCGACGGTCGGAACGTCCGCCGGGATCGGCACCGTGGAGCCGGGGCGCAGCTCGTTGTTGTTGTCCGTGCCCTCGTGCCAGCGCCCGTTGAACCGCTCGATGTCGAACCGGCCCTGCCGCCCCTGGCTGAGGGTGGCGAACAGGTCCACCTCGGGCAGGTGCAGCAGCAGGGTGCGCTCCACCGTGCCCTCCTCGAACGGCCGCCACAGCACCGGGAACAGGACGGCCTCGATGCGCGCGGGTCCCGACCTCGTCCGAACGGTCGTGCCGTCCAAGGCGAGTGCCGCCGCGCCGGAGGGATTGCTGCGACGAATGTCCCCGTCCAGCCGGAACGGGTCGAACCCGCTGACCAGGATCCGCCGGACCCCGGTGGGGTAGCGCACCGCGTCCCGGCCCCGGGAGGAGGTCTCCAGCGTGTCGATCAGCCGCGCCCGCTCCGCCTCGTCCAGGCCGAACCGGGGCGTCCACTGCCGCAGCAGGCCGCTCAACCGCAGCCTGGCCCAGTACAGCGGCCGGTCGTCGGAGGCGGGTAGCCCGCCCGGACCGGCCGTGCCCCGCGCCCGGTGCACCGCCGCGCGCCAGAGGCGCTTCGCCTGGGAGGAGACCGCGATCCTGGCGACCACCCGGTCCGGGGCGGCGCACAGCAACCTGGCGAGGTGGGTCTCGAACCGGTCGAACCCGCTGCGGCGCAGGATCTCCCGGGGCACCGGGAGGGCCGAACGTTGCTCCTCGACGGTCAGCGGTGCCGCCGCGTCGAAACATGAGCGATCGATGCCGGGGTCGGCCAGTGCGGTCTGGGCGCTCGCCACGAACACGGCGGCAAGCCCGAACGCGACCACCGAAGCCCGGCGGGACAACGATGACATTTCCGTGTGCCTCCTACTTTTTTCCACGTGTCCCACCGGCCGCTCGGAACCGCAGGGACATACCCGGACGAGCCTGTGCCGCCTTGTCCACATCGGAATGAACCACCACGGCGATGACCGGGTAGCCGCCGGTGACGGGATGGTCGGCGAGGAACAGGGTCGGCCGGCCGGACGGCGGTACCTGGATCGCACCCGCGACCAGGCCCTCGCTCGGTAGCTCCTCGTGCCGGGAACGGGGCAGTTCCGGCCCGTCCAGCCGGATGCCCACCCGGTTGCTCTCCGTAGCGACCACGTAGGACTCCCGCAACAGGGTGTCCAGCGCGCACGGCAGGAACCAGTCCGCGCGTGGCCCGGGAACCACGGTGAGAGCCAGCGTGCCGGCTGCCGGATGGGGAACCGGAGCCTGCTCGACGGTGGGGAACCCGGCCGGAGGCGGGCCGACCGGCAACTCCATCCCCGGCCGCAGCACCGGGGGCCCGGACCCGGCGAGCAGGTCGGTGGCTCGGGACCCCAGCACCTCGTCGGCCGCGATCCCGCCCCGCACCGCGAGGTAGGCGCGCAGGCCGCGATCCGCGGTGCCCAGCCGGAGCACCGCCCCGGCGGGAACGCGCAGGACGGTGTTCACCGCCTGCCGCCTGCCGCCCACGGTGACCGGGCACGGCGCACCGGTCACCGCGACGGTGAGCGGGCCGCTCACCCGGGCGGCGAGGCCGCCCACGGTGATCTCGATGGCCGCCGCGCCCTCCTCGTTGCCGACCAGCCGGTTCGCCAGGCGCAGCGATCCCCGGTCGGCCGCTCCGGAGGTGCCGACGCCGATATGCGCGAGTCCGGGCCTGCCGAGGTCCTGCACGGTGGCCAGCGGTCCGGTCTCGAGCACCTCCAGCGCCTTCACCGGCCGACCTCCTCGAACCGCACCCGCACGCCCGGACGCAGCAGCGCGGGCGGGTCGCGGTCGGTACGCCACATCTCCAGCTCGGTGCGTCCGATCAGCTGCCACCCACCGGGGGACTCCCGCGGATAGACACCGCTGAACGTCCCGGCCAGCGCGACCGCGCCGGCGGGCACCCTGGTACGTGACTCGGCCCGCCTCGGCACCTCCAACCGCGCCGAACCACCCGCGAGGTAGCCGAAACCCGGTGCGAAGCCACCGAACGCGACCGTCCACTCCGTACCGGTGTGCTCCGCCACCACCTGGCTCTCGGTCAACCCGGTGACCCTGGCCACCTCGGCGAGGTCGTGCCCGTCGTACACCACAGGGACCCGCAACAGTCCCTCGTCGCGACGGTCGCCCGCCGTGCGCGGGGCGGCGCGCACGGCCCGCTCGACCTCGGCAAGCTCGGCCCGGCCCGGATCGACCCGCAGCAACAGGGTCCTGGCGGCCGGGACGAGGTCGGTCACCCCGGGCGGGACGGCCGCGGACAGCGCGGCATACAGCGCCCGCACCGCGTCGAGGTCGTTCAGCTCGACCAGCAGCCCGGAATCGGCGCACCGGAGGATCCGCATCACCGGTCGCTGCCCGCGAACGCGCCCAACCGGACGCCCGCGGCGAGCAGCGCCTCCCGCACGGCCGCGGCGATGGCCGGTGCCCCCGGACTGTCCCCGTGCACGCAGATGGAGTCGGCCCGCACGGTGATCGGGCTGCCGTCGATCGCCGCGATCGGCTCGCCGGACGCGATCCGGACGCACCGGCGGGCGATCAGCTCGGGGTCGGTGAGCACCGCTCCCGGCTCGCGCCGGGAGACCAGCGTGCCCTCCGGGGTGTAGGCGCGGTCGGCGAAGGCCTCCCGGAACCCGCGCAGCCCGGCGTCCTCGGCGAGGCGCAGCCAGACCGAGTCGGGCAGGCCGAGCACGGCGAGCCGCGGGTCGTACTGCCGGACCGCCTCCACCACGGCACCCGCCTGCTCCCGGTGCCGCACGATCGCGTTGTACAGGGCGCCGTGTGGCTTCACATAGCGGACCTCGGTGCCCGCGATCCGCGCGAATCCCGCCAGCGCCCCGATCTGGTAGATCACCTCGTCGGTCAGCTCCCCGGCGGGCATGTCGATGAATCGCCTGCCGAACCCGGCCAGGTCGCGGTAACCGACCTGCGCGCCGACGGCCACCCCCTGCTTGGCCGCCTCGACGCAGGCCTGCCGGATCACTCCGGGGTCACCGGCGTGGAAGCCGCAGGCCACATTGGCGCTGCTGACGATCCGCAGCAGGGCGGCGTCGTCCCCGAGCGTCCAGCGCCCGAAACTCTCCGCGAGGTCGACGTTGAGGTCCACTGTGGTCATGTCGTGGTCGTTCCTAGTTCCAGAGGTCCGCGATGCCGCCGAGCGAGTTCGCGCCGAGGTACACGGTGAGCAACCAGGCCGCGACGCCGATGGCGAGCAGCCAGCGCGGGTAGCGGTAACCGCCGAGCAGGTCACCGCGGCGCAGCGCGACCCAGAGCAGCACCCCGAAGCCGACAGGCAGGATCAGGCCGTTCAGCGCGCCGGCCAGTACCAGCAGCGTGGTCGGCGCCTGGTTCAGGATCAGGAACAGCACCCCGGACACCAGCACGAAGCCCACCACCAGCCAGTTGCGGCGGCGCTGGAACGCGGGCGTGAAGGTGACCAGGAAGGACACCGAGGTGTACGAGGCGCCGATGACCGAGGTGATTCCGGCCGCCCAGAGGATGATCCCGAACAGCCGCAGCCCCACCTCGCCCCCGGCATGCTGGAAGGCGTCGGCGGTCGGGTTGGCCTCCCCGAGTACGTACCCGCCTGCGATCACGCCGAGGATGGCCAGGAACAGCACCCACCGCATGACCCCGGTCAGCAGCAGGGCGCCGACCGAGCCACGGCTGACCCTCGCCACCCGCTCCGGGCCGGTGATCCCGGCGTCCACCAGCCGGTGCGCCCCGGCGTAGGTGATGTACCCGCCGACCGTGCCGCCGATCAGTGTGGTGATCGCGAGGAAGTCGATGTCCTCCGGCAGCACGGACTGGCGCAACGCCTCGCCCACCGGTGGGCCGGAGACGATCGTGGCGTAGACCGTCATGCCGATCATCAGCACACCGAGGGCGACCACGACCCGGTCCATGGCGACCCCCGCGCGCCTGCTGAGGAAGATCCCGATCGCGACCAGCGCGGAGATCCCGCCGCCGATCTTGACCTCCAGCCCGAACAGCGCGTCCAGCCCGAGCGAGGTGCCCGCGATGTTGCCGACGTTGAACACCAGCCCGCCGAACACCACCAGCGCCGCGATCACGTAGCCGAGGCCCGGCAGTACCCGGTTGCCGAGGTCCTGCGCGCGCAGGCCGGAGACCCCGATGACCCGCCACACGTTCAGCTGCACCGCGATGTCCACCAGGATCGAGATCAGGATCGCGAAGGCGAAGGCCGCGCCGAGTTGCACGGTGAACTCGGTGGTCTGCGTGATGAAGCCGGGTCCGATGGCGCTGGTGGCCATCAGGAACACGGCGCCGAGCAGCGCGCCGCGTTTGACCTTGTCCGATCCGGTTGCCGTGCCGCTCTCGGTTGCCATGACGATCTCCGTCCTACGCGAAGCCGGCAGGGAGTCCCATGCGGGTGAGGGTGGGTTCGAGCAGTTCGACCACGGTAAGGATTGTTGAACAATATTGCAATACCCTCGTTGGAAGGGGCGATCGCTAGACTGGGACCCTGTTGGCAGCGTTACGGCCGAGGATGAGGAGCCCGATGACCGCCACCGACCCGTGGGTGGACCTGCTCGCGGGCAACCGTTCGCAGCTCGACCGCACCAGTACCGCCGAACGGGTGGCGGACGTCCTGCGCCAGCACATCATCGAGGGCGCGCTCCCGCCCGGAACCCAGCTCTCCGAGGAGAGCATCGGCAGGGCGCTCGGCGTCTCCCGCAACACCCTGCGCGAGGCCTTCCGCCTGCTGGTGCACGAGCGGTTGCTGGTACACGAGTTCCACCGCGGGGTGTTCGTCCGGCTGCTGTCCATCGCCGACGTGGTCGACCTGTACCGGGTACGGCGGATGCTGGAGACCAGTGCCGTCCGCGGGGCCGCCACGGTGTCGCCGGAGCTCGTCGCCGCGGTGGGCGAGGCGGTGACCGCGGGGGAGCGGGCGGCCGAGGAACGGCGGTGGGTGGAGGTCGGCACCGCGAATATGCGCTTCCACCAGGCACTCGCGGCGCTGGCGGGCAGCCCGCGGGTGGACAGCATGATGAACCAGCTCGCCGCCGAGCTCCGGCTGGCCTTCCACGTGGTGTCCAGACCCCGTGAGCTGCACGAGCCCTATCTCGGGCTGAACCGCGATATCGCCGACCTGCTCGCCGCCGGTGAACCGACCGCGGCCGAGCGCAAGCTGGAGCAGTACTTCGACACCGCCGAAGCCCAACTGGTCGAGGCCTACCGCCAGGCCACCTGAGCGGCCCCGAAGGCGCCGCCGCCGGGGGTTTCGATGATCAGGGCGTCGCCGGGGCCGAGGTCGACGGAGTCGCAGCCGGACATGGCCTCGACGGTGCCGTCGGCGCGTTCCACCCGGTTCACGCCCAGTGCCCCCGGGGATCCGCCGGCCAGGCCGTAGGGCGCCACCCTCCGGTGACCGGACAGGGTGGAGGCGGTCACCGGTTCGGTGAACCGCAGCCGCCGCACCGCACCGTCACCGCCACGTCGGCGTCCGGTGCCGCCGCTGCCGCGCCGGATGGCGAACTCCTCCAGCAGCACGGGAAAGCGCCACTCCAGCACCTCCGGGTCGGTGAGTCGGGAGTTCGTCATATGCGTCTGGACTGCGCTCGCGCCGTCGAAGTCCGCACCCGCACCGGAGCCCGAGCCGATGGTCTCGTAGTACTGGTACCGGTCGTTGCCGAAGGTGAGGTTGTTCATCGTGCCCGAGCCCTCCGCCTGCACCCCGAGCGCGGCGTAGAGCGCTCCGGTGATCGCCTGCGAGGTCTCCACGTTCCCGGCCACCACCGCGGCGGGGTAGGTGGGCGCGAGCATCGACCCTTCCGGGATGACCAGGCGCAGCGGGCGCAGGCAGCCGTCGTTCAGCGGGATATCGTCGGCGACCAGGGTGCGGAACACGTACAGCACGGCTGCCGTGGCCACCGAGGACGGGGCGTTGAAGTTGGTCGGCAGTTGCGCGGAGGTACCGGTGAAGTCCAGGGTCGCCGAGCGGTCGGTCCGGTCCACCTCGATCCGTACCGAGATCACGGCGCCGGAGTCCATCTCGTAGGAGTACGTGCCGTCGGCGAGGGTGTCGATGACGCGCCGTACGGCCTCGGCCGCGTTGTCCTGCACGTGCCGCATGTATGCCTGCACGACGTCGAGTCCGAAGTGGTCGATCATCTTCGACACCTCGTCGACGCCCTTCTGATTCGCCGCGATCTGCGCCCGCAGGTCGGCGATGTTGGTGTCCGGATTGCGGGAGGGGTAGGGCGCCTCGGCCAGCAGCCGGATCGTCTCCTCCTCGCGCAGCTCGCCTCCGGAAACCAGCAGCCAGTTGTCGAGCAGCACACCCTCCTGATGCACGTCCCGGCTGTGCGCCGGCATCGAACCCGGGGTGAGGCCGCCGATGTCGGCGTGGTGCCCGCGCGAGGCCACGTAGAACAGGATCGACTCGCCTGCCGTGTCGAACACCGGGGTGATCACGGTGATGTCGGGCAGGTGGGTGCCGCCGTGGTAGGGGTCGTTGACGGCGTAGACCTCGCCGCGCCGCATGGTGCCCGCCCGCCTGCGCAGCACCTCCTTGACACTGGTTCCCATCGAGCCGAGATGCACCGGCATGTGCGGGGCGTTGGCGATCAGGTTGCCGTCCGGGTCGAACAGCGCGCAGGAGAAGTCGAGCCGCTCCTTGATGTTCACCGACTGCGCGGTGGCCTCCAGTCGCGAACCCATCTGCTCGGCGATGGACATGAACAGGTTGTTGAAGATCTCCAGCAGCACCGGGTCCACCGCGGTGGTCGCGGGCAACGCGTCCAGCGGTTCCCGCACCCGCTCGATCAGCAGGTGGCCGGGCTCGGTCGCCCGCGCCTGCCAGCCCGGTTCCACCACGGTGGTGGCGTTGGCCTCGGTGAGGATCGCCGGTCCGGTCACGGTCGTGCCCGGCCGCAGCCGCTCCCTGCGGTGCAACGGGGCCCGGTGCCACCGGCCGGCGGCATACAGCGGCACGGTGTCCGCGGGCTCGACGTCCAATGTATCCACATCGGACTCATTGCCGAGCTTTCCGAGCTCCGGCTGCTCGGTACGCCCCACCGCCTCCACGGTGACCGCCTCCACCACCAGCGGCCGATCCAGCAGGAAGGAGTAGGTGGACCGGTGGGCGTCCTCGAACTCGGCCACCATCCCGGCATGTTCGGCCAGGTCCACGGCCACGGTGGTGTCGGTGCCGTCGTAGCGTAACTGGGCCCGCCGGAGCACCGCGATCCGCTCGGCAGGTACCCCCTCCTCGAGCAGTTCCGCCCGCGCCGCCTCCTCCAGCGCGTCCGCCTCGGCCTCGATCCGGCCCAGCGCGGCGGGCCGCAGCTCGATCTCCACGGACTGCTCGCGCATCGCCGTGGTGTCGGCCAGCCCGATGCCCAGTGCGGACAGCACGCCGGCAAGCGGTGGCACCAGCACGGTGTCGACACCGAGCGAGTCGGCCACAGCGCAGGCGTGCTGACCGCCCGCCCCGCCGAAGGTGGTCAGCACGTAGCCGGTGACGTCATGGCCCTTCTGCACCGAGATCCGCTTGACCGCGTTGGCCATGTTCGCCACCGCGATGCGCAGGTAACCCTCGGCCACCTGCTCGGGGGAGCGGTCGTCCCCGGTCCGCTCCCGGATGTCCGCGGCGAGCTCGGCGAACCGCGTGCGCACCGACTCCGCGTCCAGCGGCTGGTCCCCGTGCTCGCCGAACACCCGTGGGAAATGCGCGGGCTGCACCCGCCCCAGCAGCACGTTCGCGTCGGTGACGGTCAGCGGCCCGCCGCGCCGGTAGCAGGCGGGACCGGGGTCGGCACCCGCCGAGTCGGGGCCCACCCGGTACCGGCTGCCGTCGAAGTGCAGGATCGACCCGCCACCCGCGGCCACGGTGTGGATGTCCAGCATCGGTGCCCGCAGCCGTACCCCGCCGATCTGCGCGTCGAATACCCGTTCGTACTCGCCCGCGTAGTGCGAGACATCGGTGGAGGTGCCGCCCATGTCGAAGCCGATCACCCGCTCGAACCCGGCCAGCTCGGACATCCGCGCCATGCCGACGATCCCGCCGGCCGGCCCGGACAGGATGGCGTCCTTGCCCCGGAAATGCCCGGCCTCGGTGAGCCCGCCGTTGGACTGCATGAACATCAGCCGGGCGCCGGTGCCGGCCGTGCCCGGCCCCTCGACGTCCTCCAGTTGCTCGGCCACCTGGCGCACGTACCGGCCCAGCACGGGGGAGAGGTAGGCGTCCACCACGGCGGTGTCCCCGCGGGGCACCACTTTCATCAGCGGGCTGGCCTCGGCGGAGCGGGACACCTGCGGGAAGCCGACGCGTTCGGCCAGCTCGCCGATCCGGCGTTCGTGCTCCGGGTGCAGGTGGCTGTGCAGGCACACCACGGCGACCGCGCGGAAACCGTCCGCGTACGCCTGCCGCAACTCGGTGTCGAGCCGGTCCAGATCCGGGGTGCGCAACACCTCGCCCGCGGCGGTGATCCGCTCGTCGGCCTCGATCACCCGCTCGTACAAGGCCTCGGGCAGCCGGATGTGCCGGTCGAAGATCCGCGGGCGGTTCTGGTAGCCGATCCGCAGCGCGTCCCCGAAGCCGCGAGTGATCACCAGCACGGTGCGCTCGCCCGTGCGTTCCAGCAGGGCGTTGGTGGCCACCGTGGTGCCCATCCGCACCGCCTCGATCAGGCCGGCGGGAACCGGAGCGCCTTCCTCGACGCCGAGCAGCGCGCGAATCCCGGCCACCGCGGCGTCGGCGTACCGGTCGGGGTCCGCGGAGAGGAGCTTGTGCGTCACCAGGCCGCCATCGGGTCGTCGTGCCACGATGTCGGTGAACGTCCCACCACGATCGACCCAGAACTGCCAGCCCACGCGCACTCCCTTCGCCCTGCCCGGGAGTATCACATGGCCACGGCGCCGCGCACGATCAGCGCGACCGAGCTGGCCGCGGCCACCACCAGCACCGCGCCCCGGATCCGCCCGCCGTCCAGGAGCCCGCGGACCGGGCCGGACAGCAGGAAGCCGAGCACCAGGAACGGCAGCAACCCTGCGGCCAGCAGCAGGTGCCGGGACTCGATCTGCCCGCCGGCGGCCAACCCGGCCGCCGACAGCACCGAGCCGATCGCGAAGCAGGCCGCCAGCGTGGACCTGATCCGTGGGCCGGGCTCGTGCTGGTAGAGCAGTGCGATCGGGGGACCGCCGATGGAGGCGGCGGTCCCCATCGCGCCGCTGGCGGTTCCGGCGAGCACCAGCGGGGTGGGCGCGGGCCGTGGCCGCCAGGTGGTGACCGACAGCCCGAGGCAGACCAGCACGGCGGCCCCGACCACCACGGCGAACAGCCGCTGCGGCAGCATGGCCACCGCGAGCACGCCCAGTCCCACGCCGGGGATCCGGCCCAGCATCGCCCAGCCGACGCCGCGCCAGTCGGTGTCGGTGTGTTCCCGGACCATCGCCAGCGTCGAGTGCACGGTGACGACGAGCAGCAGCGGGACCGGGACCAGCGCCGGATCGAGCAGGGCGAGCAGCGGGGCGGCCAGCAGGTTCATCCCGTAGCCGATGGCGCCTTGCACCAGTGCGCCGAGCAGCACCGCGCCCGCGACGAGCAATGTGGTCGGCACGGATCCCCCCTCGTGGTCACCCCCGCACCGGGATCATCCCGCGCGCCGCGCCGCGCCCGCTTCCAGGGCGGCCGACAGGTCGGCCCAGAGGTCCTCGACGTGCTCCAGCCCGATGGAAAGCCGCAACAGTCCCTCGCTGATCCCGGCGTTACGCCGGTCGTCCTCCCCGACGATGTGGTGGCTCAGCGAGGCGGGGTGCTGGATCAGGCTGTCCACGCTACCGAGGCTCACCGCCGGGGTGATCAGGCGGACCGCGCCGATCACCGCATGCGGGTCGCCCGCCACCTCGAAGGCCAGCAGCGGCCCGCCGCCGCGTAACTGACCCCGCGGGCGCAGCGGGTCGAGGCCCGGGTAGTGCACCCGGAGTACGGCGGGGTGCTCGGCAAGGCGGGTGGCCAGCTCGTGCGCGGTCGCCGAGGCGGCCTCCACCCGGACCGGAAGCGTGGACAACCCGCGCAGCAGCAGGTAACCGGCGAGCGGGTGGAGCGTGGCCCCGGTCACGAAGCGCATCTGGCGCAGTGAGCGGGCGAACCCCTCCCGGCAGGCGACGACCCCGCCGAGTACGTCACCGTGGCCGCCGAGGAACTTGGTCGCGCTGTGCAGCACGATGTCCGCCCCGCATTCGATCGGCCGCTGCAGCACCGGGGTGGCGAAGGTGTTGTCCACCAGCAGCGGGACCTCGCCGCAGGCGATGGCCAGGTCCCGCAGGTCGTGCTCGCGCAGGGTCGGGTTGGCCGGGGTCTCCACCAGCACCAGGCCGGTGTCCGGGCGCAGCTCGGCGGCGAGGGTCTCCGGGGTCGCCCAGCTCACCCGCGTGCCCAGCAGCCCGGAGGCGAGCAGGTGATCGCTGGTGCCGTACAGCGGGCGGACGGCGACCACATGCGGGCGGCCCGCGGCGACCGTGGCCAGCAGGCAGGCCGAAAGGGCGGCCATTCCGCTGGCGAAGGCCACCGCCTGCTCGGCCCCCTCCAACTCGGCCAGCGCCCGCTCGAAGCGGCCGACGGTGGGGTTGTCCAGGCGGGCGTAGACCGGCTGCCCCGGAGGCCGCGCTCCCTCGGCGAACTCCTCCAGCCGCGCGGCCTCGGCGCGGCTGTCCCGCGCCGGGTAGGTGGTCGAGAGGTCCAGTGGGGGAGCGTGCAGCCCCAGCTCGACCAGGTCCTCCCGACCGGCGTGCACTGCCATGGTGTCGAAGTCAGGCTTGCTGTTCACGCCATCCAGCATGCAGTTAGTCCGGCCAGATGGGGTGAACGCCGCATATGATTCGGCGGATGACGGAAACAGTGCACATGGATTCGACCGACTTCGTGATCCTCCGGGAGCTACAGAACGACGCACGGATCACCAACCGGGAGCTGGCCAAAGGCGCCGGGATCGCGCCGTCCACCTGCCTGGAGCGGGTGGCGCGGCTGCGCCGGGCCGGGGTGCTCCTCGGCTACACCGCCCGGATCGACCCCGGCGCCGTCGGGCGCGTCCTGGAGGCGTTCCTCGCGATCCGCGTCCGCCCGCATCGCAGGCCGGTCGTCGGCCCGTTCGTGGAGCACGTTCGCGCGCGGCCGGAGACCCGCGCGCTCTACCACGTCGCGGGCCCGGACGACTACCTCCTGCACGTCGCCACCACCGGGGTGCGCGACCTGCAACGGTTCGTGCTGGACGAGCTGACTTCGCAGGACGTGGTGGCCCACGTGGAGACCACGTTGATCTTTCAGCAGTGGAACGGCGGCCCGGTTCGTCCCGCCGCCGATCCGGGGAACGGACCGGATGCTAAGTTGGTCGAGTGAGTGACTTAGTCGATCGACCAAACCTGGGCCGGGGTGCCCGGCGGCGGGAGCAGCTGGTCGAGGCCGGGGTGGCGCTGCTGGCCGAGGGCGGCTGGCCCGCCGTCACCAGCCGGGGCGTAGCCGAACGGGCCGGGGCGAACCTGGGATTGATCCACTACCACTTCGGCGGGCTGCTCGCGCTGCATGCCGCGATCGCGCGCCGGGCGGGTGAGCTGGTCATCAACCCGGTGATCGCCGAACTCCTCGGGGCGCCCGACGAGCGGGCCGCGTTGCGTGCGGTGCACCGGATGTTGCCCGCGACCACCGAGGACGACCGGATCACCATGCTCGCAACCGAACTGGTGGCCGGCGCGCGGCGTGCACCCGAGCTCGGCGAGGTACTGCGCGAGCAACTGCGGCAGGCGCGGACCGAGCTCGCCGGCTGGCTGCGGCGCAGGCACCCCGAATGGCCCGCGGCGCGGCGTACCGGCGCGGCCACCCTGCTGGCCGCCTTGCTCGACGGGCTGATGCTGCACCGGATGCTCGATTCCGCGCTGCCGGTCGAGGACGCACTGGCCACACTGGACGAGCTCGTCGCGGACGGGCGGAAGGAGCGGAACTGAACATGGAGATCGTCAAGCGGCCGCAACCGCCGAAGGGGCTGAGCAGGCTGCTCTACCGGTTGCCGATTCACCTCTACCGTGCGGGGTTCGGCTGGCTGTTCGGGCAGCGGTTGATGATGCTGACACATGTCGGCCGGGTGTCCGGGAAGCCGAGGAACATCGTGATCGAGGTGGTCGAGCACGCCGCCGACGGCAGTTACCTCGCCGCCTCCGGTTTCGGTACCAAGGCGGACTGGTACCGCAACGTGCGCAAGCGGCCCGATGTGACCATCCATATCGGGCGGCGCATGATCCCGGTGACCGCGGAGCAACTGTCCACTGAGGAAGGCGGGGACCTGATGGCCCGGTACGCCGCGCGCCACCCCAGGGCGGCACGCAAGCTGTGCCGCCTCATGGGGTTCGCCGTGGACGGTAGTGCGGAGGACTACCGCACGGTCGGCAGGGAGGTCCCCTTCCTGCGTTTCGTTCCCCGCACCTGAGTCCTGGCCTCAGCCCGGTTCGGCACGTTCGGCGTACCACCGGAAGGTGCGCCGCACCCCCTCGGCAAGCGTCACCTTCGGCTCGTACCCGGTGAGCGCACGCAGCTTGGCCAGGTCGGGGCAGCGCCGGGCGACCGAACCGGGGGGCGCGGGCAGCAGGTCCAGCCGCGGCCGGTGCCCGGCGAGCCGCAGTATCAGCTCGGCGAGGTCGGCGATGGTGGTCTCGGTGTCGTTGCCGATGTGCACGATCTCGCCTGCGGCCGCCCCGGTGTCCATCAGCCGGACCATCGCCTCGACGGCGTCGTCCACATGGCAGAACGCCCGCATCTGCTCGCCACCGTACACGGGGAACGGGTCCTCACCCCCGATCGCGCGCAGGGACAACTCCGGGACCACGTGATCGGCGCCCATGCGTGCCCCGTACACGTTGTGAAACCTGCCGATGACGTACGGGATGCCCCTGGCCCGTGCGGTGTGCACGACCGCGGCCTCGCCCAGTAGCTTGCTCACCCCGTACGCGAACCGGGGTGCCGTGATGTCCCGCACCATCAGTGGCACGCTCTCCGGCGTCGGCACCGCGACCACCCCCGCGCTCACTCCACCGGCGTAGGCCTCGCTGGTGGAGGCGAAGAACAACCGGGTGCCAGGTTCCAGCCAGTCCAGCAGGTGCAGCAGGCTGAAGGTGTTGGTCCGAATGACCCTGGCCGGATCCCGCTCGACATTGCGCACCCCGACCACGGCGGCCAGCAGGTAGACCTGGTCCCAGCCGCGCGGGAAATCCCGGTAGGAGGCCGGATCAGTGAGATCGGCGTGCAGCACCGGAACGGACAGTGCGGCCAGCTCCCTGTCCTCCTCCCCGCGCGAGAAGTCGTCCACGATGGTCACCTCGTGGCCGTCGGCGAGCAGCCGCCTGCTCAGGTGCAGCCCGATGAATCCGGCGCCGCCCAGTACCAGCGCCCTCATCCGCCCACCGCCACGACCGTAGGGGAGGGCTCGTAGCCGAGCCCGGCGTAGCGCACCCCGCGGCCGGTGATCCTGACCGGATCGAGGATCCGCCAGGAGTCGTACACCAGCCGGACGGGCGAGCCGCCGAGCAGATCCGCCATGTCCAGCTCGCGATACTCGGGATGGTCGGTGATCAGCAACACCGCGTCCGCCTCCCGGAAACACCGCACCAGGTCCACCGGTTCCCCGCCGTGCGCCCGGATCACCTCCGTTGACACCAGTGGGTCATGGCCGAGCACTCGCAGTCCCGCGGTCGCGAACACCGGCATCATCGAGGCGATCGGGGCACCGCGCATATCGTCCGTGGGTGGCTGGCCTTTGTACGCCCAACCGAGCACGGCCAGTGTCTGGCCGGAGGGCGCCATCAGGTCGCGGACCCGCCGCGCCACGTGCACCGGTAGCCGCTCGTTCAACGCGCGTGCCGCACCGATCACCGGTGGCAGATGCCCGTTACGCTCGGCGCCCGCCAGCATGATGTAGGGATCCTTGGAAAGGCAGCCGCCGCCGACATACCCGGGTCTGGCGATGTCCGGCCGCGGATAGTGCAGGTTGGTCGCCCTGATCACCTCGAGCGGATCGAGCCCGAGCCGCTCGGTCAGCAGGGCCACCTCATTGCCGAAGGAGTAGATCACGTCGGTATGGCAGTTGTTGGCGAGCTTGACCAGCTCCGCGGTCTCCAGGCTGGACACGCCGACGACCTCCCTGGCGAAACCGCCGAACAGCGCCAGCCCACGTTCCAGGCTCACCTCGTCCAGCCCACCCACCACCTGCGGGAGTTCGACCAACTCGTGCAACGCCTGCCCCTGGATCGTGCGTTCCGGAGCCATCACGAGGTGCGCCGAGCCCCAGGCGTCCAGCAACGGTGGCAACACCACCTCCCGGCTCGTGCCGACCGGAACCGTGCTGCGCACCACCACCAGCGTGCCCGGTGTGCAGTGCAGCGCGACGTGTTCCGCGGCCCCGGCCAGGTTCCCCAGGTACGGTTCGTGCGTGGCCTCGTCCACCGGGGTGGACACGCAGATGATCGCGACATCCACCGTTGCCGGCGGCAGCTCGGCGGAGACCAGGATGTTCCCGCCGGTATGTTCGGCGAACACCTCCGCCACACCGGGCTCGTAGATGTGCGGCTTCCCCCGGGCCAGCGAGTCCAGTACCGCCGGCGAAGTGTCCACCCCGTGCACCTGGTGGCCCGCGCGGGCCAGCGCGGCGGTCAGGGTGAGGCCGACGTATCCCATTCCGATGATGCCGATCTTCATTTCACTCCTCTTGAGACGGTGCTGGGCACGGTGGTGACACCTGGTCGAGTTCCAGGGTGGTGACGTAGCCCGCGAAGCCTTCCTCCCGGTACCTGCGGCAGGCATGCCGGACGTTCTCCTGCCGCAGGGCGTAGTCCACGGCGAGGACGAACTTCCCCGCGGCCAGCACGGCCCTGGCCTCGGCGAGGTTGGTCCGGCAGAAGTCGTGGGTGCACGGCCGGTCGGTGGCGAGGAAGAACAGTTCTTCCATGCCGATTCCATCGATGGCTTCCAGGTAGCCGGGATGCTTGCGCAGTTCCGGCGAGTTCTGCGGGACGATCAGGAAGTCCGGCTCGGTCGCCTTGGCGTACGCACTGGTTCGCTCGATCAGCTCGACCATCTTGCGGCCGAGGCTCTCCCTGCGCTCGCCGGGTACCAGGTCGAGATCGATCTCCTCGTAGGCGAGCGGGGTGTCCAGGTAAACCCCGTCGAAACCGGCGCGTAAAGCCTGGTCCAGCCGTGGCTCGATGGCCTGATCCCACCAATGTGGACTCCAGTATCGTACGAAGTACTCGCCGGGCCAGGTTTCCCATTCGTTCAGCATCAGCCCCGGATGTTCCGTGCTGAACGAACGGAAGTCGGGTCGGAAGTTCTCCAGTGAACCCAGCTCGAAATAGGCGAGGACGTGCTTTCCGGACGCCCGGAGCACGTTGATCTCCTTCGCGGTGAAGTACGCGTCCCCCGCGTCCCGTGCCAGGTCGATCACGGCCAGCCGATGGGGAGCGTCGGCGAGTCGGGCCAGGCCGTCGTCGTGGTAGCGCTGTAGCTGGTAGACGAACTCATCGACCAGCCGGGGCTCCGGGGGCGGCTCACCGGCCGGTGCGTCCGCGACGCACCCGGCAAGGCAGGTCGTCAGCAGCAGGCACAGCAGGGCGTACGACCGATTCCACCGCCGGCGCCGCCGGGTCATCGCTCTTCCCACGCCGCCCGGATCATGGCCCGCAGGTCGTAACGCGGCGCCCAGCCCAGCGCCTGCCTGATCCTGGTCAGGTCGGCCGCGATCCAGTTCACCGTGCTGGAGCGGGACGGTGCGGGTTCGGATTCGTGGATCTCGCCGGGGAAGCCCGCGACCTCGGCCAGCAGGCGCACCGCGTCCCGCACCGCCACCGCCATCCCGCCGCCGACGTTGAGTACCTGGTCCTTGAGCCAGTCCACCAGTGCCGCCTCCCTGATCGCGGCGGCGACGTCGCGGACGTCCACGAAGTCCCGGTAGGTGTCCAACGGGCCGAGCCGGATGTGGTCGCGGCCGTGGGCCAGGGCGGCGCGCAGCCCGACCGCTGCCTTACCGAGCACGTTCTCGGCCGGCAGTCCCGGGCCGACCGGGTTGAACAACCGCAGTGCCACGGCGTCCACCCGGCCCTGCTCGCCGGCCAGCCTGGCCAGCTGGGTGCTGGCCAGGCGGGTAGCGCCGTAGGGGGCGACCGGGCTCGTCGGGTCGGTCTCCGTCACCGGCTGACCCATGGGGACCACGCCGTACTCGGCGGCCGAACCGAGGACCACCAGCCGGAGCCCGCGCGCGTGCTCGGCCATCGCGTCCAGCAGCTTGGCTGTGACCAGCACGTTCGCCTCGACCAGTTCGGTGGCGTCGCCGGAGAGCCGCCCGGCACAGTTGATCACGGCGTCCGGCCGGGTCCGGCGCAACACGGTGCTCAGCTCCGTCACGGTCGCGGTCACCAGGTCGTGCTGGATCCAGTCCGGGCCGGCCGGCGCCGACCGGCCCGCGCGGATCAGCACGCCTACCCGCGGGTCCTCGGCCAGGGCGTGAGCGACCTGCCTGCCGAGGAAGCCGTTCGCGCCGAACAGGAGCACTCGCGCCGGCATCAGGCGAATTCCAGCTTCGACGCGACGGGGGCGGAAGGCAGCAACGTACGCCGGAGTCGTTGGAAGCTGCGGTTGGCCTCGTCGTAGTCGTCCGGCCGCCCGATGTCCAGCCAGTAACCTTCGAACTCGTAGACCCTTGGTTTGGCGTCCTTCGCCAGCAGGTCGAGCACCAACTCGTCGAAACCGAACGGGACGTTGCACGGGTAGGGGGACAGCGTCGTGCGGGAAAGGGCGTACACGCCCATGCTCACGCCGTACGACAGGGTCGGCTTCTCGCGGAAGTCCACGATATGCCCGTCGGTTGTCTCCAAGGTGCCGAAGTCGACCTTCACCTCACGCTGGTAGGTGGCCACGGTCAGCGAAGCCGCGGACTCCTGGTGCGCGCGCAGCAGTGCGGCGTAGTCCAGATCGGTCAGCACGTCCCCGTTCATCACCAGGAAGTGCTCCGGTAGCCGGTCCAGGAAGTTCAGCAGTGGACCGATGGTGGACAGCGGCTTGTCCTCGGCGACGTAGTCGATCCGCAGGCCCCACTGCTCGCCGCTGCCCGCGAAGGCGCGGATGAGCGAGCCGAGGTGCCCGATCGCCAGGGTGACCCGATCGAAGCCGTGGGCCTTCAGCTGTTGCAGGATGATGTCCAGAATCGCGTACTCCTCGCCGATCGGGACGAGAGGTTTGGGCAAGGCCGTGGTGTACGGCCGTAGCCGAACCCCTTGCCCGCCCGCGAGTATTGCCGCATGCATGACTATCCCTTCCTTACTGATAGTGGTGAACCCGTCCGAGGCTGGCGCGCAGGGCCGTCAGCAGGAGCAGGAGCAGCAGGGCGTTGCTGGCGAAGAAGATCGGTACCTCGCCGTGCGGCTCGAGGAACTCCGCGAGGGTCGACGTCGCCAGCACGTTCGCCGCCACCACGCCGGTGGACACCGCGAGCAGGATGCCCGCCCGGCCGCGGTTGGCCAGCACGAAACCGGCGAAGAACGCGGAGCCGAGCAGGATGTGCGCGTCGACCAGCAGCGCACCCCGCGAGGTCAACAGCCCGGCGGCGGCCAGGCCGCCCAGCAGCAGGAGGCCCAGCCCACCGAGTGCCAGCAGGCAGACGGTGACCTCGCGCAGCAGCACCCGCCACACCTCGCGGCCGAACTCGGCGGCCGATCTCGCCCGCCGGAGCAGCCCGGCCACCTGCTCGTCGAACCGGTGCGAGCGCCACTCCAGCGTGCCCATTGCCAGCACCAGCGGTGCCGCCGCGATCGCGAGGTCCCAGCCTGCGGTCACGTACCGCGCGGCGGTGAACAGCAGCAGGGTCGCGCAGACCACGGCATAGCACATCGCGGGCAGCACGGTCCTCGCCATACCGGCGAATCCCGGTGAAGGGCCGGCTCGCCGAGTGGCCAGCGCGGCGGTGAACACCAGTGACAGCACCGACACCCCCGCGACGAGCAGGGTGGGCACGGTGAGTGCCCCGGCCCGGCCGGAGGCGAGGTGGATGAGCCCGGCGACGCAGGCGGGCACCATCAGCACGGCCACCCTGTGCTCCAGCCCGCGGAACACCAGCACCCCGGTGGCGAGCTGGAAGGCCACCTGTGCCACGGCGAACGCGACCACGCCCACCCCGTGCCCGCCGAGCACGGCGAGTCCGGTGGCGCCCACGACCGCGAACCCGAGCCCGGCCAGCGCGAACGCCCGCATCGCCGCCGCGGCCGCCGCGGGCCGCGCGGTGCCGGTCAGCCAGTGTGCCGCCGCGGCCATGCCCATGCCGAACACCCAGCCCGAGGCAGTGGCCAGCACCAGCGCCGGTACCGCCGCCCGCATACCGAGCGCGAGGAAGACCGTGGGATAGACGACACTCGGCAGCGCGTACAACGGCCCGTGGGTGAGCACCCGCCACCGTCGCGGCCGGGGACGCTCCGAGTGGGCCCGGTCCGCGACCCCGCCGCCATCCAGTTCCCCGAGGAGCGTGCCGGCCAGCGCGAAGACGTCCGGATGCCCGTAGGTGTCCCGCGCCACGGCATCGGTGATGCCCTGGCTCTCCAGGGCGGCCGCCACGTGCAGCTCATCCGCAGGCGCGGGCAGGCTCGTGCCGAGCGTGCGTACCAGTTCGGTCGTCGGTTCGGCCATCAGTCCACCGCCGATCCCGGTGCGCTACCCGTGAGCGCGGGTACCGGACCGCGGAGCAGGTCCCGGTAGACCTCGCGGTAGGCGTCGTTCCACCGGCCGAGGGTGAACCGGTCGAGCACCCGGCGGCGGGCCCGCGCACCGAGCCGGTGTCGCAACGCGGTGTCCTCGAGCAGGCGCAGGCAGGAATCGGCGAGCGCCGCGTGATCCCGTGGCGGTACCACGAACCCGGTGTCGCCCACCGCCTCCCGGACCCCGCCGACATCGGTGCACACCGGTGGTCGCCCGGTGCACATCGACTCCACCACGGTGTAGGGGAAGCCCTCGGAAACGCTGGGCAGCGCCACCAGGTGGCCAGCGTGGTAGGCGTCGGCCTGGCGGGGGACCCTGCCCTCGAACACCGCCGCACCGCCCAGGCCGAGTTCGCCGGCCAGCCGCAGGCAACTCGCGTGGTACTCCTCGTTGCCCACCGGAACCGGCCCGAACATCCGCAGCCGCGCCGCGGGCCGCTTCTCCCGCACGATGGCGAAGGCCCTGAGCAACGTGTGCAGGTCCTTCAGCGGGTCGATCCGGCCGACGAACACGATGGTCGGTTCCGCCGGTTCCGCGCCGGCAGGAGGGAAATCGGCAGGATCGATGCCGTTGTACATGGTGTGCACCCGTTCCGGGGCCGCACCGCTGTACAACTGCCAGCGCCGGTTGTAGCTGGAGTGTGGGGCCAGCAGGTCCGCCGTCCGGTACCCCGCGGCGGCGAGCGCGCGGAAGAACCGGAGCAGCAGTAGCCGCACCACGGGGGAGACCGGTTCCTGTTCGCTGCCGAGGTACCGCTCGCGCAGGTAGACCCCGTGCTCGGACATGACCATCGGGGTACCGCGCGCCCACTTCGCCGCCATCCCGACCAGCGCGCTGGTACCGTTCATCGCCAGATGGCAGATATCCGCCAGGACCGGGGGATGGGCCAGCGGTCGGAGCAGGTGCTCGATCCGGTCGGTGGCCACGATCGCGTCGTGCAACGTCAACTCTCCGCGCACGCCGCTCGTTTCCCGCCAGGCCGACAGCAACCGGTCCACCGAGTCGTTCGTGGACAGAGCGGCGCCAAGATCCCGGCGCCGCGCGTAGTCGAACAGGCCCCGCAGTGCCACGACGAAGTCGGTGGTGTGCCGCTCCCGCAGCCACGGGTCCGGATCGGCCGCGGCGAGCATCGCGTCCAGGAACCCGCGATGGGTGTCGGCGAAGGAGGAGGGAACCCGGCGAGCCCGCGCCGGTGCTCCTGCCCACAGCGGGATGTTCACCACCTCGGCCAGGTTCTCCGGCGCCGGCCACGCGCTGCGTCCGGTGCCGTCGGCGGTGATCGCCACCGCGGTGAAGCTGTGCTCCGGCATGCCCTCGATCAGCTGGTGGGTCCACAGGCTGACCCCACCGGGCCCGAAAGGGTAGGTGCTCTCCGACACCACGGCGATGTGTCCTGCCCCCTGCTCCGTCATGGGCGGGGGCTGGCGGTCACGGTGACGGTTTCGTCCGCGGTGACGCCGAGCCGGGAGACCGGGTCGGAGCCGTACCGCTCGGCCCGGTCCGGCCCGCCCTGGTCCGCCTCGGTCGCCGCCCTGCTCGCCAGCCCGGTGAGGAACATCGAACCGGTGGTCTCCGGGCTGAGGGTGACGGCGCCCGATGCGCGGTCCCACACCGCATCCGCGCCCGCGTCGAGTTCGGCGAAGTGCGCGTTGCGGGCCTCGACGTACTCCGCGAGTTCTGTCCATTCGGGATTCTTCAGCGGGACCGCGAACAGCTCGTCGTACCTGGCGAGTACCTCCTCCAGCCAGTCGAAGGTCAGGCTGTGCTGCCCGTCGTAGGCGTGCAGGTTGCCCTGGTGCAGGGTGTGCGCGTAGGCGGAACCGCTCGCCAGGTGCCGCAGCGCAAGCCCGGCCTCGGCGGCCACGATCTCGTGGTACCCGAGTTCGGTTTCGTAGCGGGAGTTGTAGGACGCGGCCTGTTCCGCCGGGGTGCTCGCCGCGAAGCCGATCCCGGTCGGCCAGTCCGGCACCACGAGCACGTCCGGCTGCAGCGGATGGTGGATTCCGCAGTTGAAGCAGTCCGGTTGGTGGCTCGGGTAGGAGAGGTCGCCGTGCAGGTAGCGCACGCCGAGCTCGCTCGCCGCCCGCAGCAGTTCCCGGTTCGACTTCTCCAGGCCGTGGTCGGTGGCTTCGGCGAGGGACTTCGGGTCGGGGTTGTAGACGCCGAGCCCGGAGTACTCCGGTGTCTTGAGCACGGTCGCGGGCACCGGCAGCCCGATCGAAGCCGCCGCGTTGAGGTTGCGCAGGATCTCCTCGCGGTTGCGCTGATAGTCGGTGAAGTCCATCGGCGGGTGCGTCAGCGTGTGGTTGATCCAGCGGAACTCGCCCGCGAGGCAACGGGAGTAGCTGGTGAGCGGGTCCGGGGTTCCCGCCGCGGAGCACTGCGCGGGCGCGTCGCTGTCCAGGCGGCTGCCGTTGTAGGGGAGGTTCAGCCGGAAGTCGCCCGCCAGTGGATGCCGCTCGCGCAGGTCGTGTTGCCGCAGCGCGGCGGCCGCCGCGTCCCCGCCGTCAAGGCGGAACGATTCGTCAGTGCCGTCGGCTCGGCGGCGCAGGGTGGTGTTGAACCAGTCGTCAACGTCCACATTGATCCAGTGTCGTCGCTCGCCGAGGAACACCCCGCGGGTCGCCCAGCGCAGCAAGCCGTAGCCGAGTAGGTCGGTGGCCAGCTCGTCCGGTCCGGGGGTGAAGGTCAGCGCAGCCCGCTGTCTGCCGTCCGGCGCGGTGCTGAGCACTCCCAGCACATCCTTCCCCGCGGTGAGGATCGGCCGCGCCGCACAGTCCGACGCCAGCCGGGTTCGGTACACATAGGACCGCAGGATGGGCAACCGCCCGCCAGGATCGAGGTAGTCGAACAGCTCGGCCCCTGCCCGGGGCAGGGTGGCCCGCACCGGATCCGAACCGACCTCGTGCTCCCGCACCGCGCGCAGGCAGTAGTCCTCCGGGGCGGTGCCCGGCGCGGTGTTCAGCGCGACCTGCCGAACCTGGAAAGTACGCTCGTACTCCCACAGTGCCCGCCATTCGGCCGGGGTGAACCCGCTGCGGTAGCCGCCCCCGGTGTCCCGGTGCAGCAGACCGTTGCCGGTCAGCAGGATCGCCGAGTACCTGCCGACCCCGTCCGGCCGCACCAGGCGTTGCCGGTTGAGCCGCTCGGACCCGGCGAGCAGCACATCGTACGGGGTGCCGATCCGGTCGAGCACCTGGCGCCACACCGGAAGCCCGGTATCCCCTTCGCCGGTGGCGATCACCAGCTGGCGCAGGGCCACCCGGCTGCCGGGGGCGGCGGGCGCGGGGGAGGCCGGCTGCCCGCGTACCGGTACCCGCCGGATACGGGTGGGTTCCGGTTGCGCGGGCAGCGTGGCGGGGAACGCCGAGTCCCCGCCCGCGGCCGGTTCCGGCGCGCCCGGGCTCAGCACGGTGATCGCGGTGAGCGCGAGGGCGAGCACCAGCAAGGCCGGTGCCATCGATTTGTCGACCGTGGTCCGTGAGCGCATGGGCCGGCCGTCCGGTTCACCGGTTGCCGATGACGGGCAGGGTGACCGGCCGGTCCGCGGTCAGCTCGACCCGCGAGACGGTATCGCTGCCGTAGCGATCGGCCCCGCCGGGTGCCAGCGCGCCGGTGACGAACAGCGAACCGGACGCGGCAGGCCGGTAGCCGATCGTTCCGGTGCCGCGGTCCCAGACAGCCGTGCCCGCGTCGGCGTGGTCGAAGTGATCGGTACGAGCGGCGACGTACTCGGCGAGTTCGACCCAGTCCGGATTCAGCAGCGGCACCCGGTAGTGGTCGGCGTACCCGCGCACGACCTCCTCCAACCAGTCGAAGGTGAGGCTGTCCCCGTTCGCGTACACATGCGCGTTGGCCTGGTGCAGGGTGAAGCTGTAGGCGGAACCGGCCAGCACCTGCCGCAGTGCCTGGTCGGACTCGTGCGCCACGACCTCCCGGTAGCTCAGGTCGTGGTCGAAGGTGGGGAAGCGACCGTCCGGCCCGTACAGCTCGTTGAACACCGTGACCTGCTCGGCAGGCGTGGTCGCCTGGTAACTGATGTTCGTCGGCCAGTCCGGCACCACGAGCAGCTCCGGCCGCAGCGGGTGCCGGATGCCGCAGTTGAAGCAGTCCGGCCGGTGGCTGCCGAAGGACATGTTGCCGTGCAAGTACCGCACGCCACTGTCGGCCGCGGCCGACAGCAGCTCCGGATTGGAGGCTCCCAGCCCGAAGTCGGTCGGCGGGTCGTAGGGCGAGCCGTTCGGGTCCGGGTTGTAGACCCCGAGTCCCGAGTACTCCGGGGTCTTGAGCACCGAGGTGGGTACGGTCAGTCCGGCTTCCCTGCCGATGGCGAGGTTCTCCGTGACCTCCATGCGGTTGCGCTGGTAGCTGGTGACGTTCATCCGGGGGTGGGTCACCGTGTGGTTGATCCACCGGAACCGCTCGCGCAGGCAGCGGGAGTAGCTGGTCAGCGGGTCGGGGGTGTTCGCGGCGCTGCAGCGGGCCGGTGCCGCCGGGTCGAGGTCCCCGCCGTTGTAGGCGAGGTTGAGCCGGAAGTCCTCGATCACCGGATGGCGGTCGCCGAGTGCGGTCTGCTGAGCGGCGAGCAGCGGAACCTCCGGCCCGCTCAGCCGGAACGTGCCCGCCTGGCCCGGCCGGCTGGTGATGTTGAACCAGTCGTCCATGTCCACGTTGATCCAGTGCCGTTGCTCGCCGATCAGCACGCCCTGGTTCGCCCAGCGCAGCAGGCCATAGCCGAGCAGGTCGGTCTGCACCAGGTAGGGGTCGGAGGTGAAGGTCAGCGCCGCCCGCTCCCTGCCGTCGGGTGCGGTGCTGAGCACGCCGACCACGTCCTGGCCGATCGTGAGCAGTGGCTCGGCCGCGCATCCCCGTGCGAGCCTCGCCCGGTAGAGGTAGGAACGGGAGATCGGGATCCGGGTATCGGTGGCCAGGCGGTCGAAGACGCCGGCACCGGCCGTGGTCAACCCGGCATGCACCGGGGTGCTGCCGACATCTCCCTCCCGGCCCGCGCGCAGGCAGTAATCCTCGGGTGAAGTACCGTAGGGCGTGTACAGCGACACCTGCCGGACGTCGAACGCCCGCTCGTAGGCCCACAGGATGTTCCACTCCAGGCTGCCGAACGCGCCGCGATAGCTGCCGTCCTCGGCCTGGTAGCGCAGCCCGCTGCTGGTCAGCAGCACCGCGTTGTACCTGCCGGTTCCGTCCCCATCGATCAGCCGGTCCGCGCGAAACCGGTCGGTGCGGGCGTACACCACGTCATAGGGTGTCCCGGTCCGGTCCAGGATGGACCGCCACGCCGGGAGCCCGAAGTCCCCGGGGTCGGTGGCGATGATCAGGTTGCGCAGTGCCACGCGGTCGCCGTCCGCGGCGGCGAAGGCGGCTGCGGGCGTCGCGGCGGCCGCCGGGCCCGGTAGGGCCACCGTCACGGCGAGTGCCGTCACGAGCGCGGCGATGGTCGAGCCGATGTTCCTGCTTGCTCTTCTCACGGTGCCCCCGGGGAGCCGTTCCGGTGATGATCGAATGCATGGTGAGGTCAAGATCGGAAATCCGATAGACGTTTTCCCGCTGGATTAGTCGCACCGGCGACGGTTTTCGTTACGAGGGTTCGATGGCAATTTTTGGGTTTTTCCTGTTCGGCCGGCAGAGTTGCTTCATTGTGCGTAGCTGGCCTTCGCGGAGAGGGCTAAGGGGTTCGTCCAGCAGGACGAAGAGCCGTGTGGCAAAAGGGAAAGGTCCACTGTTTGCCGATGTTCCCGAATCGTACCGCGACAGACGCGAGTTTTTTCGCTCCGGGGCGCGTTTCGTTTGGGGTAGCGACAACCGCTTTTCGGGTGAACCTGATGGTCGCGTTGCACGTGCAGAAATTCTGCGTAGTCGATCGGGTGCCCGTATTGTGGGTCGAAATGTCCGCGACCGAGCGGCGTTACGGGACGCGGGCCCGAGCCGGCTCGCCGAGCGAGGCGAAGTGATGGCCCGATGTCGTGGTACTGGTTTTGCGCGATGTGCGGGCAGTCGGGAAAGGTGTAACCGTGCACGCCCTGCCGCCCCCGGGCAGAAGGTGAACACCCGCGGGTCGGGCTGGTTGGTCTCGACGTCGATCAGGGTCCCGACCACGTCGAAGGTCAGCAGGCGGATGCCGCCGAAGTCCGTATCCAGCCCATTCAATGGTGAACCGACCGGTATGGGTCACCACCGAGGCAGTCGACGGGACCCGCGTCAACTCACGCGTGGCGGCGGAACGGCCAGATACCCCGGCGCGGCGCCGGTTCGGCGTGCTCCAGCAACTGCGGCGCGTGCTCCCGTACCGCGGCCTCCAGCTCGCGGAAGCTCGGGTTCACCATGGCGTGCTCGCCGACGAACACCGTCGGCACCGTCTCGTTGCCGCCGGCGACCGCGCGGACCCTGGCCGCGGCCTCCGGCTCCTCCCAGATGTTGATTTCGCGCACCGGGAGCCCGCTGCGGCGCAGGGGCCTTTGCAGTGCCATGCAGAACGGGCAACCCGGCCGCCAGTAGAGCTCGATCTCCGTCGTCTCCCGCGTCCGGTCCGTGTTCATCGCTCGCTCCCCGTGGTCACTACGACTGGTTCGGTTTCCATCTCCTGGTCTATTGTCTCAGTGCCGGTCGAGCACGATCCGGTACGCCTCGGCCGGGGTCTGGATGCCGGTGGCCGTCAGCTCGCCACCGGCGCCTCGACAGCGGCCGGTGCCGCCGGTCACCGACGCTCAGGCCCGGTTCGCCCACGTCGACTGCGGCGAACTGAGCGTTCACCACTCGCAGGTCGATCACCTCGCCGTCCGGGTTCGCCTCGGCCGGCGCCGGTGTGCCGGGCAGGCTGACGGCGAGCGTGGACAGCCCCAGCGTGCCCGCGGCACCGATCACGTGCGGCTTCCTGCCCATTCGAATACCTCGTTTCATGTTCGGGTCACGGTTCGGAAAACCGATCTTGATACCTCGACTGGACTTGAAGTCAACGGCACAATGCGGGGTATGGGTTTACGCATCGTGGATCCGGTGCGGACGGGCGAGAGCAGGTTGGCCTGCGGCCGGCTGCTCGGGTGGGCCGAGTGGGGGCCTCCGGACGGGATCCCGGTCCTCCTGTGTCCCGGCGCGGCGACCAGCCGACGACTCGGTTTCGGCGCGGATGTCGTGGACGCACTGGGGGTGCGACTGATCTCCGTCGACCGGCCGGGGCTCGGTGCCTCGACACCGGTGCCGGGGCGGTCGTTCGGTGACTTCGCCGCGGACATCAGGGAGTTCACCGCGTGCCGGGACATCGGCCGTCCGGCCATGGTCGGCCACTCGCAGGGCGCCCCGTTCGCGCTCGCCTGCGCCGCGGAAGGGGTTGTCGGGGCGCTCGCCGTGGTCTCCGGCGCGGACGAGGTGGCCGCGCCCGAGTTCGCCGGGCTGCTACCCGCGCAACTGCGTGCCCTGGTGGCCAGGACCGTCGCGGCGCCCGCCGGCGCCGAGGAGTTCTTCGCGGCCTTCGACCCCGGCGCGATGTGGGAGATGGTGCTGGCCGGCAGTGCCGAGTCCGACCGGCAGGTGTACCGGGAGCCCGGGTTCGAGCGGGCCTACCGGCGGGCGCTCGACGAGGCCTTCGCGCAGGGGCCCGCCGGCTACGCAAGGGACACCGTGCTGGCGATGGGGCGGTGGACCTTCGATCCGGCGCGGATCACCGTTCCCGTGGACGTCTGGTATGGCGAGCAGGACGCCAGCCACTCGCCCGACCAGGGTGCTTTCCTGGCCGACCGCGTGCCGGGAGCGGTCCGGCGGCTCGTCCCCGATGTCGGTGGCGCCGTACTGTGGACACACGCCGAGGAGATTCTTCGTTCCCTGACCGAGAATCTTCTGGCTCGCCGGTAGCGGACCACCGGTGCGCGGCGCGCAAGGGGTGTGCCGGTAACCTTGGTCACCGTGAGCCTGACCGAGTTGTCCCGCGACGAGCTGACCCGCACCCTGGACGAGCTGCGTGGTGCCTACGACGAGCTGCGCGGGCGCGCGCTCGCCCTGGACCTGACCAGGGGAAAGCCCTCCGCCGAGCAGTTGGACCTCGCCGAGGAGCTGCTCGGCCTGCCGGGCGCCGGCACGCACACCGCCGCCGATGGCACGGACACCCGTAACTACGGTGGGCTGCGCGGCCTGGCCGAACTGCGGGAGATCTTCGGTCCGTTGCTCGACGTGCCGGCGGGACAGCTGGTGGCGTTCGGCAACTCCAGCCTCGAGCTGATGCACGAATGCATGGTGCATGCCGCGCTGTTCGGGGTGCCCGGTTCGACCCGGCCGTGGGCGCCGGGCTCCGGTGCGGCCGTGCTCTGCCCCGTCCCCGGCTACGACCGGCACTTCGCGCTGTGCGAGAAGCTGGGCATCGAGATGATTCCGGTGCCGATGAACGGCGAGGGCCCTGACCTGGCCGAGGTCGAGCGTCTTGCCGCCGAGGACGCCCGGGTCAAGGGGATCTGGTGTGTCCCCAAGTACAGCAATCCGACCGGGACGGTGTACTCCGCCCAGACCGTGCGCGGGCTGGCGGCCATGCGGACCGCCGCCCCGGACTTCCGGATCTTCTGGGACAACGCCTATGCGGTGCATCACCTGACCGAGACCCGGCACGAGGTGGCGGACGTGCTGGCGGCGGCGGACGAGGCTGGCAACCCCGACCGGCCGTTCGTCTTCGGCTCCACCTCCAAGATCACTCTGGCCGGTAGCGGGGTGGCGTTCTTCGGCGCTTCGAAGTCCAATGTGGATTGGCTGACCGGTCATCTCGGGAAGCGCACGATCGGCCCGGACAAGGTCAACCAGCTCCGGCACGCACTGTTCCTGGGCAGCGCGGACGGTGTCCACGCGCATATGGACCGGCACCGCGCGTTGCTACGCCCGAAGTTCGACCTCGTGCAGCGCAAGCTGGAGGAGGGGCTGTCCGGGACCGGGGCCGCGACCTGGACCGTCCCGGAGGGCGGCTACTTCGTCAGCCTGGACGTGCTGGACGGGTGCGCCAGCAGGGTGGTCGCCCTGGCCGCGGAGGCCGGGATCGCGCTGACCCCGGCCGGCGCGCCGTTCCCGTACGGTAAGGACCCGAACGACCGGGTGATCCGGCTCGCGCCCAGTTACCCGCCGCCTGCGGAGCTTTCCGACGCGGTGGACGGGCTGGTGCTGTGCATCAAGCTGGCGGGCGTGGAGCACCTGCTACGCGGCTGAGTCCGCGCAGCAACCCCGCCCACCCCGCGCCGGTCTCCCCGGTCAGCTCCGCGGGCAGGCCGCTGTGTCGCAGGGTGAGCACCGTGCCACCGTCCTCGGGGACCAAGGTGACCTCCACAAGGGACGCGCCCGGGTCGATGGCCGGCGCGCCGGGGGTATCCTCCCAGCCGAAGGTGAACACGATCCGCTCGTACGGCACGAACTCGACGAACTCGCCGCGCATGACCGGGCGCGGGCCGTCCAGCATCGGTACGCGGAGCAGGCCGCCCGGCCGCGGTTCCACCTCGGCCGGTCCCCACCACTGTGCCAGCAGTTCGGGGTCGGTGAAGAACTCCCACACCGTCTCCGGCCTGGCTTCGATCCGCACCGTCTGCTCCACAACGTCGCTCATGCCGGTCCCTCCGTGTCGTTCGTGCGTTGCCGCTCGGCCCGCTCGGCCGCCCGCTTGAGACGCCCGAGCCGGTCCGTCCACAGGTCGTCGAAGAACCTGCTCGCCTCGGTCAGCCCGGCAGGCCGCAGCCGGTAGAGCCTGCGGTTGCCCTCGCGGCGGACCGCGAGCAGGCCCGCCGCGGTGAGTACGCGCAGGTGCTGGGACACGGCGGGGCGGCTGATGCCGGGGAAGTGCCCCGCGAGCTCGCCCGCGGACACCTCACGGTCACGCACCAGCCGCAGGATGCCGCGGCGGGTCGGGTCGGCTACCGCGTGCAGTACCTCGTCCACCTGCTGCTCCGTCGTGCTCGTTGCCAACCGGGATGGTTGTGTGTAAGTGTGTAAGCACAATCTTACACACATCGGAGGCAAATATGCACACACCTGGCAGCGAGCTCCGGCGGCTCGAGGCGGTCGTCGGCCGGTGGCGCTCGAAGGGAAGGACGGTGCCGACCGAGACGGAGCCGTCCATCGAGATCAGCGGTACGGACACCTACGAGTGGCTGGACGGTGGATTCTTTCTCGTGCACCACGTGGACGTGCGCCTCGGCGGGGAGCGCTACCGGGCGATCGAGCTGATCGGCGGGTAGCGCTCCCCGCCAGTGGGACCTACACCGCCCGGTCCTACGACAGCCACGGCGAGACCGGCACCATGACCCTGCGGGTCGGCTCCGGCGGCGAGTGGACCTTCGTCGGTGCGGGCAGTGGGGAGCGGGCGGTGCTGACCGTGGGGGAGAGTTCGATGGCCGCGGCGTGGGAACGCTCGACGGACGGGGTGCGCTGGCGGCCCTGGATGGACATGACCTTCACCAGAGACACTTGAGGTCGAGCAAGGTCGAGGGTCTAACCTCGATCGCATGGATATCGACGCGGAGATCTCGGCTGTACTGGCCGAGGTGAAGGTACTCGAGCTCAGCACGATCACCAGGGACGGCGGGCTCAACACCAGGCCGATGTCGAGTGTGTGGTTCCCCGAGACGCGGCAGATCGTGCTGACCACGCCGGTGGCCTACCCGCAGAAGGCGATGAACGTCCGGCGGGACGGTCGGGTCGCCCTGCTGTACTCCGACTTCGCCGGAAGCGGGCTGGCCGGAGCCCCGGCCGTGCTGGTGCAGGGCACCGCCACCGTGCCGGAAGGGGTGGCCACCCCGCAGGATCTTCGCGAGTTCTGGCGCGGCGTGATGCGCAAGTCGCCCGCGTTGGCCGAGCAGGCCGCGGATGCGGAGTTCCGGCGTTCGATGGACTGGTACTTCTGGCGATTGCCCTTCTACATCACCCCGGAACGGGTGCGGCGGCTCGAGCCCGCCGAGACCGGCGGGTCCCCACCGCCGCCGCCCGGCGGGGGCGAGCCGATGGCGGCGCAGATCGCCGATGCGCTGGAGCGCTACCCCACGGCGGTGTTCGCGGCCAGGGACGAGCAGGGGTACCCGCAGGCGGCACGGGCCGTGGTCACGCGGGCCGGCGCGGACGGCGCGCTGCGCGTGCGCCCGGTACAGCAGTTCGCCGGTGCGCCCGGTGCGGCGAACCTGCTGTGGCACCGGCACGACGGCGGCCCGGGTGAGATGTCCACGCTGCTGGTCACCGGTTCGGCCGGTGCGGAAGGCGGGGACTGGACCTTCGTTCCGGAGCGGATCCCCGGCGCGCTGCCCCTCGGCCAGGACCAGGGCTCCCACCAGGCTTGGATCGCGGATGCCCGGCAGCGGTCGCTGCGTTACCTCGAGCGCAGGGGGATGGAACCCCCGGAGCTGGACTGGAAGGTGTTCACCGGCTGAGTGGTTCTCGTACCGTCTGGTTATGGACATCGTCTCACTGGGGTTCCGGACCGATCTGATGCTGCTGTCCGCGCAGGGCGGCAGCATCGAGCGACGGGACGGGTACCGGGTGGTCCGGACACCGGACAATCCGGGCTATCACTGGGGAAACTTCCTGCTGCTGGACGCGCCGGTGGAGCCGGGGACGGCGGCGGAATGGGTGCGGACGTTTCGCGGCACGTTCCCCGCGGCCGACCACCTCGCGCTGGGCGTGGACGGCACTCGGGGCGGGGCAGGCGACGTGGCGGAGCTCGCGGCCGCCGGTCTCGGCGTCCAGCGCAGCACCGTGCTGACCGCCGACGAGCTGCGGCCGCCGCCCAGGCCCAACCGGGAGCTGAGCTTCCGGCCGCTGGAAGGGGAAGCGGACTGGCGGGGCGCCCTGGCGCTGCGGGAGGCGGAAAACGCGGGGTTCGACCCGGTGAGTTACCGGGAGTACGCCGAGCGGGACCTCGCGGCGATGCGGCGGTTACAGGAACGCGGGCTCGGCGGGTGGTTCGGTGCCTTCGCGGACGGCCGGATGGTGTCCGGTCTCGGCGTGTTCGCCGATGGCTCGGGACCCGCGCGGTTCCAGAACATCCTGACCGACCCGGCCTACCGCGGCCGGGGCCTCGCCGGGACGCTGGTGCACCTCGCGGGCACGTACGCGCTGGAAGAGTTGGGGGCGCGGCTGCTGGTCATCGTGGCTGACCCGGACTACTCGGCCATCCGCGTGTACCACTCGGTAGGGTTCGCGGGCACCGAGACCCAGATTCAGCTCGCCGGGAACGGTCCGGGGTAGACGCTCGCGCACCGATCCGAGCGTGTCGATGACGGCGGTACCGTCCACGCCGGGGTTGACTCACCGCCATGAACGACGGACTGCTGTTCGCGCTGACCCTGACCGGCGCCCTCGGCTGTGGTGTGGTGGGCGGGGCCTTCTTCGCCTTCTCCGCACTCGTGATGCGGGCCCTGGGCAAGCTGCCACCGGCCCAGGGACTTGCCGCCATGCAGTCGATCAACGTGGTGGCGGTCAACCCGGCCTTCCTCGGCGCCCTGCTCGGCACCGGAGTGGTGTGCGTCGTGGTGGGGATCACGGCGATCGCGCGGTGGTCCGAACCCGGCGCGGGCCTTCTGCTCGCCGGTGCCCTGCTCTACGTCATCGGCACCGTGCTGGAGACCATCGTGGTCCACGTGCCGAGGAACAACGCGCTGGCCACCCTCGATCCGGAGGCGGAGGGCAGCGCACAGCACTGGTCCCGCTACGCCTCGGTGTGGACCGCCTGGAACCACGTCCGCACCCTCGCCGCCTTGGCCGCCTGCGCCCTGTTCATCCTTGCCCTCGCCGCCTGATCCGTCCCGAACAGCCAAAGCGCGCACGTGGATGGCCGGCGCGCGGATGCGGGCGGCGACCACACCTCGCCGCCGTGCTTGCCGCTCACGCGCCTGCGTTGGCCGCCCATGCACATGACCACCCCACTCGCGCGGGGAAGACGCATACGAGTCCGCCGGGTCGGCGCTGATGGGCGGACCATCCCGCGCTCGCGCGGGGAAGACTGGTGGGAACAGGCTGAGCGCGGCCGGTGGACCGGACCATCCCCGCTCGCGCGGGGAAGACGAAGGGCAGACCTAGTTCTGTCACGGTGACGTAGGACCATCCCCGCTCGCGCGGGGAAGACGATGACGGCCCGTCGTGGGGCGAGGCCGTCAAGGGACCATCCCCGCTCGCGCGGGGAAGACTGCACCTGAGCCTCATCGAATGCATCAGGCTCGGGACCATCCCCGCTCGCGCGGGGAAGACGGCCTCCATGACCACCCACGGGTGGGTGTGGGGGGACCATCCCCGCTCGCGCGGGGAAGACTCACCGACCGTGCTGCCCGAGATGGACAGGAGCGGACCATCCCCGCTCGCGCGGGGAAGACCACCACACCGCCCCGGCCGCGGTCACGGATCCGGGACCATCCCCGCTCGCGCGGGGAAGACCTCGACCGAGCCCGTGAGTTGAACCTCGCCGCGGGACCATCCCCGCTCGCGCGGGGAAGACACTTGTTGACCTGCGGCGATACCCGTCGAAACACTGTTTTCGCTTTACTTTTCCGCGTGGCCAGCTCCGCTGTACCGGACCATGTGCGGGGAGTCACCGCTGGCCGAAACGTCTCCGCTTGCTGGCCCGGCTCCAGCCGACCGATCTGGGCGCGTCGCTCTTCAGCACCGGATCGTCCACCGGCGCGGGGCGCAGCATCAGGTTGATGCCCTCGAAGTCGACCGGTTCCCACTCGTGATCGTGCACGGTGAAGGCGAGTCCCTGCTCGTTCGGCGCCGAGTGGACCATGATCGCCCTGCCGGTCTTGACCATCTCCACCACACGGAGCCACACGAGACTCCGTACCCGGCTGTTGATGGTGCCGACGAACACGCCGGGCGCGATCTCCAGCAGCCACCGGGTGAGATGGCCACGCAGTCCCACCGGGCAGGCAGCCACCACGATCACCGTCACAGGTCATCGCTCCCGTAGGACACTCCGCCGGCGACTTCCTTACCGTCGCCGTCCCACAGCATGACCACATCCGCGTCGTCGAAAGCCTCGGGTCCGTACTCGGTCACCTCGTCGTCCTGGCTGAGCAGGGTTTTGATATCGCGGACACACTGGTCCAGGAACGCGCCGCCCTTCAGCCTGTCGCGCACCGCTCGGCGTGTCTCCGCCCCGATGTCGGCGACATCGGCGGCCGCGATGTCGAAAGCGATCGGGATGCTGATGTCCGCCTTGTAGAGGTCGGCGACGTCGAAAACGAACGAGCGCATGTGTCCGGTATGGACAAAGCCGAGACCCGGTGCGCAGCCCAGGGCCACGACGACCGCGTGCACCACGCCGTACAGGCTGGTGTTCGCGGCGGAAAGAGCCTGGTTGACCGGGTTTCCACCGCCGAAGTCCGCCGGATCGTAGTCGCGCCGCGTCCACGGTACCCCGGTGCGCTCGGCGTGTTCCCGGTACAGCCGCCGGACCCGGGCGCCTTCCCTTCCGCGCAGCTGTTGTATGGTCAGGCCGCTGGTGTCCTCGGCGGGGAACCGCATGGCGTACATCTCCCGCGCGACCCGCAGCCTCGACGTTCGTTGCGATACCAGGGTAGCCTGCGCCTCGAGCAACCGTGCGGACCGCGCCAGCGTGCGACCGTGCGCGTAGTACCGGACACCGTGCTCGCCGACCCAGACGGCGGTCGAACCGCTCTCGGCGAGCAGGACCATCGCCTGCTGGCTCACCGTCGTTCCGGGCCCGAGCAGCAAGGCACCCAGCGACGCCGCCGGGATGTGCACGGTTCCGCGGGTGTCCCGCGCGGTGATCGCGTTGGCGTCTCGGTGGACGACACAGTGTTCGAGATACAGGAACGTGATCCGGTCCTGAGCACGGGTGAGCTGCGACAGCGGCACCGGCGGCGCGCCGGGGATGTCGGCCATCGTCAGCTCGCACGTGCCAGGGTCAGCAACCCGCAGCCGTAGCTCTTCGCCGGTCCGATCCCGTGGGTGAGTGCCTGCCGTAACAAGCTGGGGTCGGTGACCTCCAGGGTTCCCTCGAACAGCGCGGTAGCCAGGGTGACGGTCCGGCCCCGCCGGTCGAACCGCAGCGTGCGGCGGCCCCGGACCGCGACGTCGGGTTCCTTGCTCCGGCCCTCCACGACACCGAATCCGTGCTTGCCCGCCCGGCTCAGCAGCCATTCGGTCTGCTGGGCGACGGTCACATGGCCGAACCGTTGCGAGCGGGTCGCGGTGCCGTCCTTCCGGCGGGTGGTCACCGGGTTGGCGGTGAGCCGGAACGCCCAGTGCTGCCCGGTGGTGAGCCGCTCGAGCATCGGCGCGTAGTCCCGGGACTCCCAGCTCTGCGTTGCGGGCCTGCCAGCGGCCTCGACCAGGTGCGTCAGGTCCGGGGGATGCGGGCTGACCAGATACAACAAGGTCTGGTGTGGCTGCTGGTCCAACCGCCACAACACCCGCCCCTGGTCGTTCGCCCGGCTCTGGTCGGCGGGAAACGCCGCGAGCACGGCCGCGTGCAGGCGCTGCGGCGAGGCCAGCAGCTCGCGGGCGCCCCGGCGGACGGCGTTGAACTCGAAACGACTCAGGAACATCAGCCGTCACCTCCGAGGAGTTCCATCGGGTCGTGCACCCGGTGGTCCGGGTTGCCGACCGTCACCGGAGCGCGCAGGACCGAGCGCCACTCGTACTGCCGGTGCCGGGGGTCGAAACTGACCGGTTCGTCCCGGACGAGGACGCTGCCAGGGGTCCCCGGCGGGCAGTCGGTGACGGTCTCGAGGCTGACCGTCGCGTCGGAATGCCGGCGCCGAAACCAGCCGGACGCCTGCCACGGCGTCTCCCGCAGCAATTCGCCCGCTGTTCCTTCCCGCATCCCGAGCAGTACCGGGCCAGCGGGTGGGCAGGAACGGCGGCCGAGGTACAGCGGGAACACCGGCGTGCGCAGGGCGGAAGCCAGCCGTTCCAGCAGGTCGTGCGCACCTTCCACGGCCACCAGGAACACAGCGTCGGCCAGGTAGAACCGGTACGACAGCGGCAGCGGTGCCGACCCGTCCACCGGCCGGGCGGTCTGGAAGTCCCGTTCCACCTGGCCCGGCTGGTCGATCCGTACCCCTATCCGGAGCATGGTGAGGTCGTCGATCGACTCGTTCCGTGCCCGGCCCTCCGCCGCCGCCAACAGCCCGATCACGCCGCTCTTGCTGGGAGCACGGTCGGTGTTGCGGCGGGTGAACCGGCTGCTGGTGCCCCATGACTGCAACGGTCCGGCCAGCCGCAGGAGCAGCACGCTCATGCCCTGCCCGCCATGCGTTCCGCGACGAGTGCGCCCACCGCCTTCGTGGCCACGTCGAACGTGGTGCGCTCGCCGAGTTCGGTCAGCGCCGCCGCGCGATCGCCCACACCCACACACCACGCCGCGACCGGCCGCTGGTCGTAGGTGTCCTGCACCTCTTTGCCGTAGTCGGCCAACCTGCGCGCCGACGCCGCGATCCGGCTGTCCTGCTCCCGGCCACGGAGTGCTTCCTCGAAGGCTCCGACAAAGCTGATCGGCTGCGTGTCCCGGACAACCACAAGCACGGCATCGGGCAGGGTCCGGTTGGCGAAGGTGTTCTGCTTGCCGGACGGCATGCTGGTCACGAACGCCCGCGCGAAGGCCTCCACCGCCCGGCGGGCGGCGTCGTCACTCCCCAGCGTGTCCCGGAGCCGATCGACATTCACCGTGGCATAGCGGTAGAGGGTGGCGGAGTTGAACTCCACCGTGCCGATCATGCCCGCACCGGCGTCTTCCTCGGAGTCGGCGCGCTTGTGGTCGTCCACGGCGGTGTAGTAGTCGTACTCGTTGCTGGCCTCGTGCACGCTCAAGGCGTGCGCGACCTGCACGGCCGCGTCCACGTTGAGTTCCGTGTCGTCCGCGACCATCCGGCCGAACAGCGCGATGTCCACGGACTGCTTCTGGTCGGCACGTGCCTTCGCTTCCTTCTTGTCGATGGTGACCGTTCCGCCGGCGGCAGCGGCGGAGACGGCCAGTTCGGCGAGACCGGCGACCTGGGCGTGGCTCAGGAAGAGCAGATAGCCGGACTCGTCCGGAGCCTCATCCTTTTTCCTGGCGGCTTTCAGCTTGATACCGGCCGCTTCGAGTGTGGCCTTGGCAAGCTTTCCGGCCTGGTCCTTGAGCCCGGAATCCTGGCGGGTGATCTCGTCGGCGAGCAGTTCCACGACCCGCCGGGTTCGCACACCGAGTTCGGAGGTGTCCAACATGGAGTCGAAGGCGTCGCGAGTCGACCGTTTCCAAGCCTGGCTGGACACCCGTGCCCGGCGGGTTCCACCGTAGACAGCTGTCTTGGGGCTCCCGGTGTCATCGCGGTTGATGTTGCTCGGCGGCACGGTCTGGATGATGTGGATGTCCACAATGGTTCGTGACAAGGGTGATTCAGCCTTCCTGCTCTTGCTCCGGTTTCTGGTGCGCGAAGAACTCGCGACCCCAGACCAGCCGCACCTGTTCGGGTCCTCCGGGTTGCTGCCATCGCATGAGCTGGCGCGCGAGCCGCCCGTAGTCCAGTGGAATGCGTTGGCCGCGCAACTGCTGAACCAGCCCACGGGCATGGTGGGCGAGTTCGCCGATGTCGGCGGAGGTACCGAGTGCCTGGAACCGGCGCAGCACCGGATGCGGTCTTTCGCCAAGGTCGCCGGGGATCAGCCTGCGCGCTGCCCGTCCGAGCCCGAACTGACCACCGTCCCGGTGCATCCGTTCGGTCAGTGCCTGCTGATGTATCGCGTAGAGGGTCAAGGCGAGATGGGCGGCCGTCTCGGCATGGGTGGGTGAGTTCGGTGCGCCGGGCCAGGTGAGCTCGGGCCCCAGTGTGTACTCCAGCACGTCGGGGACACTTCCCGGTTCCTTACCCGCCGCCCGGCGTAACCGGGCGAGTGTCGCGACGCTCTCGGAACGGTTTCCGATCACCCCGTGTTGCAGCTTGCGGATACGCCCGGCGGCGAACTCGGCAACCTGGTCGGCGGTCGGCAGCGCGTCTGTGCGGGTCACAGGTTCGGACATCGGTGCTCCAGGTATCGGGGTCATGCGGATGCGCCTTGGCCGGCCCGGTCGGGGAATGCCTGCGGCAACGCCTCGCGCAGTTTGCGGTCGAACCACAGCGCGGCATGCGCCGCCGTCACCAGGTAACCGTTCACCCGGCGCCCGGTCCAGGCCGTCGCCGGTGCGCGTTGCTGTAGGTCTCTGGCCAGGGCACGGACCACCCCACAGGCGGTCCGGTGCCACGCGACCTGTTCCTCGACGGGGTCGCTGTCCGGGCCGAGGCCGGAAAGCCAGCCACGGAACGGGGCATCCAGCTCGGCGTAGGCCAGTTCGACGGCCCTGGTGCGGTCGGCAAGGCTCGCCGGATCCGGCGCTCCGGGCTTGGGCGGTGCCTTTCCCGCCGCCTGCGCGAGGTTCAGGGCGAGCGAGCCGAGTGCCCGAGCGGCATCGTCGGCGGCCTGCACGCACCCCACGGCCATCCCGGTGAGCTGAGTCGCGTCCTGCCGCAGCAGCGCGGAACGCAGCGAGAGCGCGTCGTCCATGATCTCGTCCGTGACCGAGTTCTGGTTTCCGTAGGCCATGCCGATCGCCCGGATCTGCACCGGGAAGTCGCCGTCCAGAATGTCGTCGCTGAGCAGGCTGAGCCATTCCAGGATGCCCGCGGTGAGCCCGGCGGCCGCTTCCTTGCGCTGGGTTCCGGCGGTACCGGGCAGGATGGATTCCAGGCCACGCCAGATGGCGCGTTCCGGATCGTGTTCCCGCGGCATGTACACCACGGATTCGGAGCTCTTCTTCTCCTGCGCCGCACTACGTCGCCAGCGGGTGTGCGGCTCGTCCCGGTGCCTGTTCTGCGGTTCGACCGGATCACCGTTGCAGATCAGGACCCGGGTCACTTTCCCGTTCTCCGGAACCAGTCGGATTCGGCGGCTCTGCCAGGTGTAGAGGTCAATCGGGCCGCGCACCACCGGATCGGGCCGGACCGTGGCGCCGAGCTGCTCGTGCTCCCAGACCGGCAGGTCACTTTCGTGCGCCCGCTTGGTGAGGGCGAAGTCCCGTGGGATGAGGTTGAGCAGCAGGGTCTCACGCAAGCTCCGCCCCTCGGGAAGGAGGCCGCCCAATCGACCCGACCAGCCGGTGCCGATGGGGTAACCCTTACCCTTCTTCACCCTGTCGTCGCCGATCGCTCCGGACTTGATTCCGGAGGGGTCGAAGGCCTGGCAGTGCACGAGCCACCGCGCGGCCTCGGCGAAACTCAGCGACATCCGGCGGTCGAGTCGATTGGTGAAGAACGGCCGTCCATTGGGGACATCGGCGATCAGTTTGCTCAGCTCCGAGGTTTCGCCCTTCGTCGTGCTCAGGTCGGCGACCTGGAAGAAGGGGGTGTACGGGTGGAGCAGGTCGAACCGTTCTCGATGCCGCTCCAGATAGGCTGCGACGACCTCGTGTGGCAGATGCTCCGCACCCCAGAGTTGTTCCCAGTCCTTGAGGTTCCGGGGACCTTCGAGCGCGCCGTGCAGCACGGCCAGCAAGGTGCGGATCAGGGCGAAGTACTGCGTCGGCAGGTCGCTGGACAGGTTGGCCAGCCGATGTGCGCGCTCGAACACCTCCACCAGCGACAGCTCGACGGCCGTCCCTTCCGTCGTGCGCGCTGGTAGCCAGGGCTGGTCGATCAGGCTGAAGGTGTGTCGGTCATCGGCGTTCATGGAGCAGTCCCCGGCGGATGTCATAGGTCAGCAGGAAGGTGGCATCCCCGGCGGGCACGATCGCCTGCCGCCGCTCGTCCAGCACCAGCACCAGTTGCCCGGCGAGCAGTGGAGTCTGGTCGAAGCTGGTCACGAAACCGGACTTCTCGAGGGCCCGGATCACCGAGTCGATCACGCCCTCGTGGGAGAGCGCCAGCGGCAGCCGGAGTGTGCACGCGGCGATCACCCGGGCCAGTTCGGCGGGCACGGGCTGGTCGAGCGGGATCTGCTGCCCGCCGCCGCGCGGAATCCAGCCCGGCGTGAGCAGGCCGCCGTCCCGGTCGCGCTGGACCACCAGCACTTCGAGCGATTCTGCGCCATCCCGTACCTGCGCGGCGCCGCGCTCGCCGTCCGCGTCGCCGACACCGGCCTGGAGCCAGCCCACCAGGCTGTCCCCGGCCGAGGTCTCGTCCAGCAGGAAATGCGTCGCCCGCTCCCGTCGTTCGCGGGCCGCCTCCTCGGCGGCACGGGCCGCGGAGGTCATGGCCGTCTGCCAGCCCTCGGGTCCCAGGGCGCCGTCGCCGTAGGCTTCCTGAACCAGGGGCGCGATATCGGTGGGCAGGCTGACGGTCGAGCGGTCGGCGAGGAGCGCGGCGGCTCGCAGCAGGGTGTGCTCCCCGTAGACCCGGCGCGAGCCCGCCACAGCGCGCACCGGTGCGGCACTCCAGTCCTCGGTCCCTGCTACCGCGCACCGGGGTGTGCGCACCGGTGCCGGTCGAGCACGATCATGCCGGTGCAGGCGGCCGATACGTTGCAGGAGCAGGTCCATCGGAGCGAGGTCGGTCACCAGCATGTCGAAGTCCACGTCCAGGGACTGCTCCAGCACCTGCGAGGCCACGACGATATGCGGTCCGGAGCGGTCGTTGTCCGGTCCCGGCGGCCCGAACCGGCGTACCAGGCCGGTGTCGATGGCGGCCCGGTCGCAGGCGAGGAACCGGGAATGGTTCACCGTGATGTTGTCGGCTCCGAACTCCGCGGCGAGGCGGTCGGCGGTCTCCTGCACCCTGGTGACGGTGTTGCGCACCACCGCGGCGCAGCCACCCTCGGTGAGCCGTCGCCGCAGGTAGGTGACGAGGGCGTCCAGGTCGTCGGTGAGCCGGTCGAGGGTGACGTGTTGCGGCTCCGGCTGTTCGCCGATCACCCGGGGGCAGGTCTCTCCAGACGAGAGGATCACGGGATAGCCGGGATCTTCCCCGGTGGAGGCGATCTTCGGCCCTCCCCGTCCCGTGGCGTAGGAGTCGAGGAGTTCGGCGCGACGTCGCGCCGGAAGGGTCGCCGACAGCAGCACGACCGGCACACCGTAGTTCCCGAGCCAGTGCAGCACCCGGTGCAGATACTGGGACATGTACACGTCGTAGGCGTGCACTTCGTCGATCACCACGACCTTCCCGGCGAGGGCGAGGTGCCGCAGCATGACGTGGCGGCTCTTGAGCCCGGCGACGAGCAACTGGTCGATGGTGCCGACCACGAAGGACGCGAGCGGGCCTTTCTTGCTGCCGCGCAGCCACTGGTGCACCGTGATCGAGTCGGCCTCGTCGCCCACCTGGAACCGGCCCTCGCGCACCAGTCCGGTGAACTCGTCGTTCAACGTGGCCTTACCGTGAGCCAGCGTCACGTCGAGTCGCTGGTGGCCGGTGGCGCGCGGGAGCGCGCGCAGCCACCGCTGGGCCCTGGTGAACATCGCGTCGGTGGTGGCCTGGGTAGGCAGAGCGAGGAAGCAACCGTGCGCGCCGGAGGACCGGGCGAGTTCTTCGGCCGCGACCAGTGCGGCCTCGGTCTTGCCGTTGCCCATCGGCGCCTCGATGACGATGATGCCCGGTTCCCGGAGTGCCCGTGCGGCCTGGACCGCTGCCGTCTGTACCGGCCGTATGGTCGTGATGTGCGGGAAACGCGACCGGAAGGCCGCATCCAGATCGGGGTCCAGTTCCTGCGGGGTCCAGCGCGGCGGGAGGTCGAGGTCGTTCCACGCGCGCTGTAGCCGCTGGCCGGTACGGGTGTCGTCCGGCTGGGCTGGTTCGCGGTCCGCCGTGGCGATCGGATCGAGCGGGAAAAGCTCCGAGTTGGAGGCGATCCAATCCGCCATGATCACGATCGCGCTGAGCAATACCAAGGTCGGCTTGTCCAGCGAAATGTCGCGGAACCGCGTGAAACTCGCCAACCCTCCACTGTGCTCGGTCGAATGGCGTAAGGCGCTGACCCGCGCCTGGGCCCAGGTACCGGTCCCCGCCAGATGTGGATTCTCGGCCACCAGTCGCAGTTGTGCATGCTCGGGTGCGATCCCATGGTGGCTACCGACTACGGAAGCGAGTTGCGCGGCACTACCGCGCCGGTCGAAGTCCAGCTCACGGTGCAGCCAGTCGCGGACGGCGACGTGCCCGACGAGGGAATGGGATACCTTGCCGCGCAGGGGATCGAGGCTGAGTCGAGGGTCGGCGACCAGGCTGTGTTTACGCATCCGGTCGGCCAGCTTGGGGACCTGGACGGCGAAGGCCGGACTGAGCTTGCCGATATCGTGCACCCCGGCAAGCCAACCGGCCAGCACGGGCACATCCTCGGCGCCGCCAGGCAGATTACGTCCGAGCCTTTCGGTGACACGCGGCGGCAGCCAATGACCAACCAAGTGCCCGGCCACCCTGGCACTATCGGCCAGGTGCTGAGACAATGGAAGCCAATGCGTCGGAGCACCGGTTTGTCTGTCGTAGTACGACTTCGCCCACGCCGAAAGCCATGAACTGACAGCGAGTCCCTGGCTTGCCGTCACCCTGTGTTCAACCTCATGCCCGTCTCCATCTGTCGGACTGCGCGCAGCGCTACACGGCGCGTCCGGTTTCACCCGAACGGACCAAGGGCGCGCCGTGCGGATTTACGCTCATTTGACTAGTCTGTGGAGAATCGCTAAAGTACGGATCGTAACGTGTGCTCCGGTGCATATTGCTGCTAGGATACCTGCGCAGGCAGCCAGGCTGGTATCAATGTCATATAGCGCTCGCCAGCTAAATATCCCCATGGTGACACCGACTCCAAAACCTGGTACGAGTGCTATCTCGCAAATAACGATCGTTCGGGTTTCGACTAGCCAGATTGGCTGATCGTCGTCATTGAAGTTGGACTTGGCGGCATGGCGACCAAGTCGTGATGTCTGAGTCACCGCATCTCCTTGCCTCCAGTAAGATCGAATGCATGTGAAACGATTTTATTCTTGGTCGGCGTAACGTTACCCCGCGAGGGCGGGGATGACGGGTATACTGTTTTCTTGTGTCACGCAAGAAAACAGGGACCATCCACAACTAAGTTGAGGAAATGCTTTGTTAGTGGTTGAGCCTGCTGCTTAATCTAGCAGCAGGCCGAAGATGCGGCAAGTGGCTTCTTGTGATGCAAGGAAGCACTTGAGTATTCGATCATGCCTAGTGTGTTTATTCATGATCGAATCAGGCTTGTGATCTATACGGTTGGTTGTGGCTGCGCTGCCTGGAGGAGTTAGCTCAAGAGAGGAGAAGGCTGCACGAAACTTGTTTAGTGTGTACAAATTTAGACATGGCGGCGCCAATAGGGCATGATATCAAGTAAAATTCTCCGCGTGCGCGGGATGGTCGGCACCGCGCCACACCGGTCAGCAGAGAGAGTGAGTCCTGAGGATCGGAACAAAGCTCGTGGCCCTCGTGGCCGTAGTCGCTAGCGTCATCCACCCGATGTCCAGCGCGTTCGCTGACAGCCCCTGGGCTGGACGAGATCGCCAGGTGGCCAGCACGTTCGTCTACGAGGTAAAGCGCGTTCCCAATTGTCGGAACGCGCGGTGTTCGTGGATGGGAGCCCCGAGCGGCTCAGCCCTGGCAAGGAAGGGAGGGCGCCCGGGGCTTGCCGTTCCTGTGGGCCAGCACCGGAACGGCCCCCACTGGGGGTTGGGGTGGGCTCCGGTGCGGGAGTGAAGGAGGACGCGCCGGAGCCCGTGCTGCCGGTACCGACGGGAAGCGGGGACCGGCAGCAGACCAGAGGATTCAGCAGGTCTTCCACCATCCGGATGCCAGCGTCACGACCATGAACAGCGACAGCGCCACGGCGGTGTTGGCCAGCACGAGTACCGCCCATCGCTCTCCGCGTCCTAACACTGCGCGGTCCGGGCCGGCCGGCGGGCGCGTCGGGCCTCGGTTTCGCTCTCGTGTATCTGTTCGCACTGGGTGGCGTGGCCGGAGGTCGGGTAGGTGGTCTGGCAGTACCAGCACCTGCGTGCCTCCCGCGTGAGCCGTGGCCACTGCCGCGCCTCCGCTTCCGGTACCCGCAGCCGCGCGAACCGCGGCGGCGGTGGGTGGTGGCGTGTCATCGGGCGGCCCCTTGCCATCCGCCCCAGCCACCATGCACCGGTGGCTTCGTGGCCAGCTCGGCCTGCCGCCGCTCGTGGTGGACCACGCACTCCGCGCACTTCGGCGGGTCCTCGGCCAGCAGGTCCGCATACACGATCCGCTGATTGAGGCACGCGATGATCGCCCGGAACCCACCGTTCTCCCGCCCACGGGAGTAACCGGTGATGTAGTGCAGCTCGCCCCGCCAGGGGAGCCACCCACCAGGAAGCCAGTCGCCGTCCGTCACACAACGAACGCTAAGCGCGTTCGACGGTGACCAGGTGAGACGTCTTGTCCCACTACACGATCAGTGGTGGGACGCCTTGTCCTACCGTTCCGTTGCGCCGAGCCGCATCGCCAGGTCACGCAGCGGCGCGCTCACCCGGCGCTCGTGCTCGACGAGTTCGGTCACCACCTGCCGGGGTAATGACTGGTACCGGATCCAGTCCGGCGCCATCTGCTCCATCGTCAGCACCGTGTTCAAGGCACGATCACTGTGGCCGAGGCGCAACTGCGCCAACGCCACGTCGGCCAGGTGGCGAGCACGCGAGGCCAGCGGCAATGTCGCATCTCGGGGCAAGCCCCTGGCCGCGCCAAGCGCTTCGGCGAACTCGTCCTGAACCACTGCGCAATCGACGGTCATCATCGCCACCTTGGCAGGTCCGAACGTGGTCTGATGATCGGTGCGCTCGTAGCGGATTCGACCAGCCATGTCGCCAGCGACAGCCAGTAACTCGCTCGTGTTATGCGACTTTCGAGCACGTGCCGCTGCCGTGGCTGCTGTGGCCGTCAGAATCCCGTACCCGGACAGCTGTGACTCGGATACGGCCCCCGAGGGCTCGATGTCGCGCGCTGCGATCACGGCCACCTGTTCGGATTCGGTGTAGCGGCCTTGAACCAGCAGTTGCCATGCCACCGATACCCGCATGGCCGCGTAAAGCAGCACATCGTCGGTCTCACGGGCGGCGCGCAGAGCTTCCCGGACGGCGAGAAAGGCAGCGTCCTGGTGACCGAGGTGTACCAGCGTGTCGCCAGCCGCTTGGTACGCACGCGCGAGCACATGTGCTGTGCTCGGTCGCTGGTCCGTCGGCGCGGCGTGGTGAGTAGCCCGCAGTTGGGTCAGCGCGTTCGGAAGCAGCGACCCGAGAAGTTCGTAGCGGCCTGCCCAATAGGCACCCCATAGATAGTCCACGGTGCGCTCGGCCTCGCTTAGCGAGAGCGGCTCACCGTCGATCACGTCACTGTCGAGGAGATCGTCAACAGGGGTGAGAGCGCGGCGGATGTCGACCACGCCACCATCGGTCGCGGACGGGCGCAGCGTCGTACGCTTGCCGACCAACTCGGCGATCGTCACGTCCAGAGCCTCGGCGATGCGCTGGAGACTTCCGATCGAGGCAGTATGCCGCCGTCCTTGCTCGAGCTTGCGGATGAGGTCGACGCTCACCTGCGCTCGGTCGGCGAGTTCCCGCTGCGACATCAGCCTGCCGCGCAGCTGCCGAATACGTTCACCGAGGTCAACATGGTCACCCATGACGGACCTGCCCATCTTTGCGGAGTGCCTCCCCTCGCGTGCCCTTGGCAGCGGACCAGGACTTCCCTTCGCGACGAGGTGCATCACCAGGGTAGCCCCTACCTGACCGGGTGGGCATGGCCGAGTACCCACCTTGTGAGCAGCTCCGCGGCAACACCGTGATCCTGCCGCGTGATCGGCTTCTGCCGATACGGAATGAGAAGTGCTTCTCGCTCACCAGTCGGGTCGCGGGCGGCGAGGCGCTAGACTTGCGCCGCAAGAGTGAAGTAGAAACAGTGTTTCTGTTCAGATCAGCCCAGGTCAATTAGTGTGCTCCCCGCACGCGCGGGGATGGTCCCGCGGCGACCGCCTGCTGCGGGCACACACCGTTGTGCTCCCCGCACGCGCGGGGATGGTCCTGCCCCGTTGGGGTGGTCGGCGAGGTTGGCCACGTGCTCCCCGCACGCGCGGGGATGGTCCGTGGGTGGACCTAACCTAACTGCGTGGTACGAGGTGCTCCCCGCACGCGCGGGGATGGTCCCTGGAACACCTCCAGATTCCAGCCGGCGGACATCGGTGCTCCCCGCACGCGCGGGGATGGTCCCCAGTGACCCACTCGACCCCCACGGGAGACGACGTGCTCCCCGCACGCGCGGGGATGGTCCGCACCGCGCCGACATCGTGTGGGCTCTGGTGCAGTGCTCCCCGCACGCGCGGGGATGGTCCCTCCTGAACTGGATAGCTCTGGACTACGTCGCGGTGCTCCCCGCACGCGCGGGGATGGTCCGCACCGCGCCGACATCGTGTGGGCTCTGGTGCAGTGCTCCCCGCACGCGCGGGGATGGTCCCTCCTGAACTGGATAGCTCTGGACTACGTCGCGGTGCTCCCCGCACGCGCGGGGATGGTCCCAGCGTGGATGTGATCGAGGATCCGGTCAGCCCGTGCTCCCCGCATGCGCGGGGATGGTCCCAGGTCGGTCGCACTGCGCACCAGTGGCCACGGCATCAACGTCGCTGGGCAAGCGGGGTTTGTACGCGTCTTGTACGCGGGGGGTTGATCCTGCCGGGCATGGCGTGTTCACAGTTCCGGCGCATCGCCGGCAGAACGGTGACCGTGTTCGCCGCCGTCGCGGGCCTGGTGCTGGCGGGGGCCGTTCCGGCGGGAGCGGCCGTCGACGGCACGGTGCGCACCGCGGGCGACCCGCTGAATGTCCGCCGCGCACCCACTACCAGCGCCACGATCGTGGGCACGGTGAACAACGGTACCCAGGTGACCATCGACTGCCAGACGCACGGTACCCGGGTCAGTGGCGAGCTGGGTACCACGACGCTCTGGGACTACGTGCCCTCGCTGGACGGCTACGTCTCGGACGCCTACATGTACACCGGCTCGGACGGGCAGGTCGCGCCGAGCTGCGGGGTGGGCACCGGTAGCGCGCAGTGCTCGACCGGTGGTTGCGCGGGAGAGGGGCTGTTCCGCTCCGAGGACGCGACCTTCGTCGTCTGGGACCGCTCGCCGGACGGGAAGTCGGCGGTGGTCCAGTACTGGCTGGCAGGCGGGGTCGGCCCGCTCGTCGTGCGGCACTCGGGCGGCAGCGGTTCCAGCACCGAGCAGGCGATCGACCTCCAGCCCGATGACTGGGTCTACTACAAGGTCTGCGTCCGGGACTACTCCGCGGGCACGGGCTTCGAGTCCTGCAGCAACGGCATCACCGATTACGCGGCCTGACACAGGGAGGAGTCGAGCGATGAACGCAGTGAACCGCAGGCTGGTGCTGCTGGGCGGGCTGGCGAGCGCGGCCGGGGCGATCGCGCTACCGTCCGGCGTCCCGTCCTGGGCGGGCGGCAGGACGACGGCCGCCGCCCCGCCGATCCGGGACCCGTTCCAGCTCGGGGTCGCCTCGGGCGATCCGCTCCCGGACAGCGTGGTGCTGTGGACCCGGCTCGCGCAGGCGCCGCTCAACCCGGACGGGTTCGGCGGGATGCCCGACGCCAGTTACGACGTGGACTGGGAGATCGCCACCGACGAGAACTTCGGCTCGGTGGTCCAGCGAGGCACCGTCGCCGCCGCCCGCGCGCAGGGCCACAGCGTGCACGTCGAGCCGCGCGGGCTGGACGCGGGCCGGGAGTACTTCTACCGGTTCCGGGCCGGCGGCCACATCTCGCCCGCGGGCCGCACCCGCACCGCGCCCGCCGCGGGCGCCACGGTCAACCAGCTCAAGTACTGCTTCACCTCCTGCCAGCACTGGGAGGAAGGCTGGTACCACGCCCATCGCGGGATCGCGGAGGACAACCCGGACCTGGTGCTCTTTCTCGGCGACTACATCTACGAGAAGCCCTCCGGGCGCGGACCGGAACTGAAGGTGCGCGGGCTCGCGGTGCCCGAGGAGACGACCACGCTGGCGCTCTACCGCGCCCGGCACGCCCAGCACAAGACGGACTACGACCTACAGGCCGCGCACGCCGCCGCGCCCTGGCTCGTGGTGTTCGACGACCACGAGGTGGTGAACAACTGGAACGCGACCACCGACCGGGCCAGCAACGCGCGCAAGGCCGCAGCCTTCCAGGCGTTCTACGAGAACACCCCGATCCGTTCCAGCGCCAAGCCGAACGGCGCCAGCATCCAGCTGTACCGGCAGTTCCTGTGGGGCAACCTGGCCCGTTTCCACATGCTCGACACCCGGCAGTACCGCAGCAAGCAGGCCGGCAGGCACGACTGCTCGGACATGCGCGACCGCAGCCGCACGCTCACCGGAAGCGCGCAGGAGCAGTGGCTGCTGAACGCCTTCGAGTCCCACCCAGCCACCTGGGACTTCCTCGGCCAGCAGGTGTTCTTCGCGCAGCGGGACACCGACGGCCGCAGCGCGACCTGCGACCGTTCCTCCGACGCATGGGACGGCTACCTCGGCTCGCGGGAACGGATCACCCAGGGCTGGATCGACCGGAGCGTGCCCAACCCGATCGTGCTCACCGGGGACGTGCACCGGCACTGGGCCGCGGACCTGCGCCTGGACTACTTCGACCACAGCGATCCGATCGTCGGCTCCGAACTGGTCAGCACCTCGGCGAGCACCAGCAGCGCGGGGGTCACCCCGCCCAGCGACACCTGGTACTCGAACAACCCGCACATCCGGTACTACAAGGGCGAGCGGGGTTACGTGCGGGTCACCGCCACCCCCGAGCAGATGCGCGCGGACTTCCGGGTGGTTTCCAACGCGCTGGAGCGGGATCCGGCGAAGGTCACCATCGGCACCGATGCCAGTTTCGAGGTGGGGGCGGGCGAGCGCGGGCTGCGTAAGGTCTGACCAGCGTCTCGACCTCCCCGGCGACCTCGCGTGGCGGACTATTCTTCGTAGGTATACTCTCTACGTATACATGCGAGGTGTAGTGCTTCGCGGGAAGGGGAGGACGAGGTGTCCGTCGCACACGTCCTGCTGGGCCTGCTGGAACCGGGGCCCCGGCACGGATACGACCTGAAGCGCGCCTATGACGTGCAGTTCGGCCACGGCAAACCGCTCGCCTACGGGCAGGTGTACTCCACCCTGTCCCGGCTGCTGCGCAACGGGATGATCGAGGTATCCGGCGTCGAGCACGGCGATGGGCCGGAGCGTAAGCGTTACACCATCACCGACGTCGGGGTCACCGATATCGAGCAGTGGCTTGCCGTCCCGGAGAGCCCGGAGCCGTACCTGCAGAACACGCTCTACACCAAGGTGGTGCTCGCGCTGCTGTCCGGCCGCAGCGCCGCCGCCGTGCTGGACGCGCAGCGGGCCGAGCACCTGAAGCTGATGCGCACCCTGACCCGGCGCAAGAATGACGGCGACCTCGCCGACCGGCTCATCTGCGATCACGCGTTGTTCCATCTCGAGGCGGACTTGCGCTGGCTGGAGCTCACCACGGCGCGGCTGGACGAACTGGCGAAGGCGGTGCGGCCATGAGTACGGGGAACGCGGGATACACCGAGAACACCGAACCGGTGCTGGTGGCCAGCAGTGTGGCCAAGGCATTCGGCCAGACCGTCGCGCTGCGCGACGCCACCGCCTCGGTGGGCGCGGGCGAAATGCTCGCGGTGATGGGCCCCTCCGGATCCGGCAAGTCGACCCTGCTGCACTGCCTGGCCGGGATCGTGCCGCCGGACTCCGGCGAGATCCGCTACCAGGGCCGCGACCTTGCCGCGCTGTCGGACCGGGAGCGCAGTGCCCTGCGGCGCGGCGAGTTCGGCTTCGTCTTCCAGTTCGGCCAGCTCGTTCCGGAGCTCACCTGTCTGGAGAACGTCGCCCTTCCGCTGCGGCTTTCCGGGATGCGGCGCAAGCGGGCGGAGACCGAGGCCCGGCACTGGCTCACCCGGCTCGAGGTGGAGGAGGTCGCCGCCAAGCGGCCGGGCGATGTCTCCGGCGGGCAGGGCCAGCGGGTGGCGGTCGCCAGGGCACTGGTGACCGGGCCGCGGGTGGTGTTCGCCGACGAACCGACCGGCGCGCTGGATTCCCTGAACGGGGAGAAGGTGATGCACCTGCTCACCGGCGCCGCCCGGCAGACCGGCGCCGCGGTCGTGCTGGTCACCCACGAGCCACGGGTCGCGGCCTACTCCGACCGGGAGATCGTGGTGCGCGACGGCTCGGTCAGCGACCGGGAACTGGTGGGATGAGCATGCTGAAGGACTTCGCGCTGGGGCTCCGGCTGGCCGTCGGGGGCGGCCGGATCTCCGGCGCGGCCCTGTTGCGGCTGTCGATGACCGCGGTCGGCATCGCGCTGGCGGTGGCCCTGCTGTTGCTGGCCACCTCCATCGGCCACCTGACCGGGGAACGCCGGGACCGCGTGGCAGCGACGCAGGAGGTCACCGATACGCGGCCGGGTGTGGATCCGTTGCGGTGGCACAGCACGGGCAAGCAGGTGGGCGAGGACTATCTCGAGTTGCTGGCGGTGGCGCCGACCGGTCCCGCCTCGCCGGTCCCACCCGGGCTGGAGCGCCTTCCCGGCCCCGGCGAGCTGGTGGTGTCACCCGCGGTGGCGGACCGGCTGGCCACCGCGGAGGGCGACTCGATCCGGGCCAGGCTGCCCGGCACGGTCGTCGGCGAGATCGGCAAGCCGGGGCTGGTCGATCCCGGTGATCTCACCGTGTACCTCGGGCTCGACCCTGCCCAGTTCGGGGAACAGATCGGTACCGCGACGCCGGAGGAGGTGTACGGGTTCGGCGTGCCGAGCGACGCCGGGGAGATCAGCGCGACCACGCTGCTGCTGGCCGCGCCCGCGGCGGCGGTCCTGCTGATGCCGTTGCTGATCTTCGTGACCACGGCCTCCCGGATGGGGGCGGCGCAACGCGACCGGCGGCTGGCCGGCCTGCGGCTGCTCGGGCTGGACGCCCGGCAGGTCCGCCGGGTCGCGGCGGCCGAGTCCCTGCTGGGGGCGATGCTCGGGCTGGTGGCCGGGATCGGGCTGTTCCTCGCGTTGCGCCCGCTGATCGGCACGCTGGAGCTGTTCGGGATGCGGTTCTTCGCCGGGGACTTCGTCCCCAACCCGGTGCTCGGCGGGCTGGTGCTGTTGCTGGTCCCCGCGCTCGCGGTCGGCGCCGCCCTGTTCGGCCTGCGCCGCACCATCGTCGAGCCGCTGGGTGTGGTCCGCCACGGGAAGACGGCGCGGCGCCGGATGTGGTGGCGCTGGCTGCTCACCGCCATCGGCGCCGTGGTACTCGGCAGCACGCTGTTCATCCCGTTGCACACCCGAGACTCCCTGGCCACCGTCGTGCTGGTCGCGGGGACCGTGCTGCTGCTGGCCGGGATCGTCTCCGTGCTGCCGTGGGCGGTGGAGAAGCTGGTGGGGGCGCTGCGCGGTGGCTCGCCGTCCTGGCAGTTCGCGATCCGGCGGTTGCAACTGGACAGCGGTACCCCGAGCCGGGTGGTGTCCGGACTCGTGGTCGTGCTGGCCGGGACCATCCTCATTCAAGGGCTGCTGGCCTCGATGAGCAGCGCGGAGGAGATCCCATCGCGCCCGCTGGCGCAGAACCCGGCCCCGATCCGGGTACTGGTCGAGCAGGACGACCTGCGGGAGGTGCGCACGCGGCTGGCCGAGGTCGAAGGGGTGACCGGAAGCAGGCTGACCCGGCAGGCGTCGCTGGCCGGGTCGCAGGGTCAGGGCTACGCGGCGGCCGTGGAGATCGGCGACTGCGTGGCACTGGCGGCCAGGGCCACGCTCGGCCCGTGCTCGGACGGCGATGTCTTCTACGTGCCGTACCCCGAGCAGTACGACTACCGCCCGGGCCCGCCCCCGCGGGACGTGGCGTTCCTCGGGCAGCGCGGGCCGGACTCCGACACCGAATGGTCGATTCCCGGTCCGATCCGGGAGATCGCGCCGCAGAACGCCGAAAAGTACCTCGGTGGCACCGTGCTGGCCACACCGGCGGCGCTCGGGGACACCCCGTTGCCCGACGGCCGCAGGGTGAATCTCTATGTCAGCGGCGAGGGAACCACGGCCGGGCTGGCCGACCGGGTGGCGCTGGCGTTGCGCCCGCTGAGCCTGCGCACCGACGTCATCTACGCCGATCCCGCCAATCGCGGGCAGGCCGAGAACGAGTTCCTCGCGACCTTCCGCGCGGCCCTGCTGTCCGCCTCGCTGTTCGTGCTCGTGGTGGCCGCGCTGAGCCTGCTCATGCTCGCGGTCGAGCAGATCACCGAACGGCGGCGCGCCCTGGCGGCCTTGTCCGCGGCGGGTGTGCCACTGTCGGTGCTCGCCAAGGCTTCGCTGTGGCAGACGGCGATCCCGGTGGGAGTGGGCATCGTTCTCGCGGTCGCCGCGGGCATCGGCCTGACCCTGCCCAGCCTGCGGCTGGCGGATGCGCCCATCGCGATCGACGCGACGGCGGTGCTCGGCCTGTCCGCGGCGGCCGTGCTGGCGGTCTTGCTGGTTACCGCGCTCACCCTGCCCTTGCTACGCCAGGTCACCAGGCTGGATGCGCTCCGCGCGGAGTAGCCGTGCGCGGTGTGTCGAACCTGGGTGACCAGTCGTCACTGTGACGGCGCTCTCCGTCGATCGTTGTCGCCCGGAACCTTGCGTCGCATTAGAATCTCGAGCCGGTAACGGTGGCAACATGGTTCGGGGCACGCGGTGACGAGGAGGCGTAGCTATGGCGGGGCCGGCCGCTGCGGGGGCGCTCAGCGAGAACGGCGTGGGCCAGGCGACCATCGCCCGGATCCGCGACTACTGGCTCGGCGGCTCGCAGCACACCGAGGCTGATCGGCGCGCGGGGGACCATATCCTGCTGTGCGCCCCGCACCTGGCTTACGTGCTCCGTACCCAGCAGGCGCTGGTCGACCGGATGGTGCGCCACCTGGCCGGGGCGGGGATCCGGCAGTTCCTCGACCTCGGTTCCCGGCTGCCGACCGCGGGCAACGTGCACGAGGTCGCGCGCGAGTGTGCCCCGGAGAGCCGGGTGCTCTACGTGGACCACGATCCCGAGGTGGCCAGGGACGGCGCGCGGCTGCTCGCCGAGGACGAGCGTGCGGGGTTCCTGCTCGCCGACCCACTCGATCCCGTGCAGGTACTCGGTTCCTCGGCGTTGCGCGGGCTGCTCGACCTGGGTGAACCCACCGCGGTACTGATGACGAACCTGCTGCAGCACGTGCCGGACTCCGCGGACCCGGCCGGACTGGTCGGCAGGTATGCGGGCGCGGTGAGCGCGGGTAGCTATGTGGGGATCTCGCACTTCGGCGAGGACGAGCAGTTGGTCACCGGGCTCGAGATGTTCAACCGGATGTTCGGCACCCCACCGCCGGTCACCCTGCGCGAGCCCGATCAGCTTCGCCCGTTCTTCGCCGGACTCGACCTGGTCGAGCCCGGTATCGTGCCGTTACCGCTGTGGCGTCCCGCGGAGGTCGCACCGGACGACCGCAACCCGGAGGAGTTCCGGGTGTACGTGGGACTCGGCTACAAGCGCCTACCGGGCTAGCGAGCCGCCGCCACCGCGGCCGCGAGCAGTAGCAGGTTGCCGAACACCGCCGGGGTCAGTGCGTACCGGATCATCCGGCGGACGGCCGTCGGATCGCGCGGGAGGGCGAGCATCCCGCCGAGAAAGACCCCGGTGCCCAGCATGCCGGCCAGCGCGACCAGGACCCCGTGCCGCCACCACAGTCCACCGCCGAGCAACAGCACCCCCGCGAGCGACAGCCCGCAGGACAGGGCGAGCGCCCGGCGCGTACCGTACCGCACGGCCGGGGTACGGAAGCCGGTGGCGGCGTCGGCGGCGCGATCGGTCACCGAGAACAGGGCCGTGCGGCCGGTGCCCAGTACCGCGAGGCCGAGCACGATCAGCCACATCGCGGGGTCGAGCCGTGGACCCGCCGCGCTGAAGGACAGCACCACCGGCAGGGCCATCGTGGCGCAGCCGAAGGCGGCCGGGCCGAGGAAGCCGCGGCGTTTGAGCCGTACCGGTTCCAGGTTATACAGCAGGTGCAGGCCGAGGATGAGTACCCCGGCCACGGCGACCGGCCACCGGCCGGACCAGACCGCGGCGGCAAGGGCCAGCGCCAGCCCGGCGACCGCTTCGGCAGTGGCCCAGCGCCGGATACGCGCCCTGCCCACGGTCAGCGCCACCTCGGCCTGCCGGAACTTGTGCCGGTGCTTGGCATCGGTACCGGTGTCGGCCGCCGTGTTGATCGCCATCCCGGCGAGCGTCAGCAACAGGTTCGCCCCGATCGCCAGCAGCACCGGCCCGTTCGGCAGGCCGGTGCCGGCGAAGGCGGCTCCCCAGGTCGCGTAACACAGGTAGCTGACCCAGAGCCCGTGATCGAGCCGGTGCACCGCGATGACATCGCGCGGCGCCACTCGCCGGGTTTCAGGCACGGCGCCCGGTGATCCGTATCCGCGGCGACGGGTGGGGCAGCAACAGGTTCCCGCGGATCAGGGGACGGGCGGCGCCGGGGTCGACGCACCGCCACTGCCTACGCCGCAGCAGCGCCGCGACCACCATCCGGATCTCCAGCTCGGCAAGCTGGCTACCGGGACAGCGTCGGGTGCCACCGCCGAAAGGGAAGTAGTGCCGCGGTGGCGTGCGCCCGCCGAGGAAGCGGTTGGGATCGAACAGTTCCGGGTCGGCGAAGGACTCGGGCCTGCGGTGCGCCAGGTAGATGCTCAACGTGCAGGTGGTTCCCGCCGGGAACCGGCGACCGCACAGCCCGGTCTCCTCGGTCAGCCTCCGATTCTCCCCGATGGCCGCCGAGGGGGTCAGCCGCAGCGCCTCCTGGATCACCGCCTGCAGCAGCGGCATCCGGCCGGCATCCGATCCGTCGTCCTCGGTCGCGGCCAGCTCGGCAAGCACCTCGTCGCGGAGCCGCTGCCGGCGGTCCAGCCACAGCAGCGTCCAGGTCATCGCCGTCGCGGTGGTCTCGTGCCCGGCGAAGAGCAGGGACACGACCTGGTCCCGCAGCTCCCCGTCGTCGATCTCGCCGACCGGGCCGTCCCCGGCCAGCAGCAGGGAGGCGAGGGTGTCCTGCCCGTCGGCGTGTCCGGCCCTCGCCGCGCGCACCAGCGCCCGGTCCAGTTCCGGCCCGGGGCGGGGCAGCCCCACGCCGAGCAGGCGGTAGGCGAGGCCCCGCCAGGGGGATCCGAAAGCCCCGCGCAGCCAGCCGCCGAACTCCGCCAGCATCCCCGGCTCGGGGTTGCCGAGCACGATCCGCCCGATGATGCGCAGGGCGAGCACCCGGGTCCACGCGGCCAGCGGGACCACCGTGCCCGGCCGCAGCCTGTCGATCGCGGCGCGTGCCTGCGCTGCGATGATCTCCCGGTACCCGGCCAGCGCGCGACCGCGCAGCGCCGGGCCGAGTACCCGGCGGTAGGCCGCGTGCCGCTCACCGTCCGCCCACAGCAGCGAGCCGGCGCCGAACAGCGGGGTCAGGCTCCGGCTTCCGGGATGGGACAGTCGCCGGTCGGACCGGAAGATCTTCTCGACCGCCTCCGGATGCCAGACCAGCATCCGGGGAGGCGGGCCGGGCCGCAGCTCCACCATGCCCTCCGCGGAACCCGCCTTGGCGTTCAGGTACGGCAGCGGGCGCAACGCCATCCCGAGTTCCGCGCGGTTCACGATGCCTCGAACTCGTAGTCACGCGCCGGCTCGGCCAGCAACCCGGCGACTGCGGGATCGGCGTGTGCCAGCTGCAAGGCGGCGAGGCCTTCCGCGCGCACGATCCGGATCGGGGCGTACAGGTCCTTGTCATGCCACAGTGGAGGGTGCGCGGTGTCCGGGTTCCAGCGCAGCAGCAGCCGGGCGCCGCGGGCGGCGGCTCGCGCGATCGCGTCGCCGGTACGCGGGACCTTCGTGCTCAGCAGGATCCTCACCGCGTAGGCGGTCTCCTCGTAGCTGCCGCCCCACCGCCCCCACGAGCCGTCGCCGTGCTGGTTCAGCAGCACCCAGTCCACCGCGTCCCGCACGGCGGGTCTCCCCGCGGACCCGCCGTAGCCCGCCAGCGCGGTGGCACAGCACGCGGTGGCGTAGTACGGGGAGGCGTGCCACTTGTCCTGCCAGCTTCCGTCCGACCGCTGCTGCTCGCACAACCAGGCGATGAGCCCGGGCAGCGCGGCGGCGTAGCGCGCGTGGTTCGCGGGCCGCGTGGCCAGCCAGGCGCCGAACGCCTGCAGCACATGGGCGTTCGCCGTGGTGGAGGGCGTTCGTTCGGCGGGAAAGCAGTGAAAGTGCCTACCCGCCCGGTAGTCCCAGAGGCCGTACGGTTCCCGTGGCCTGCCGAGCAGTGCCAGGGCGTACAGGGCGGTGGCCGTGTCGTCGGCGTCCGGAGGGAGTCCGACTCCACCCGCTGCCCCCGATTCGTCGAGCGCCGCGTGCACGCTGTCGGCCAGCTCGCCGTGGGTGGGCAGGTCGAGTCCAACTGAGGCCAAAGTGGACAGTATCCAGGATCGTTCGAACAGGTCGAGTGGGGAGGCGACCGGTACGGCACCCTCCGGTCCCTGTACGGCTTCCAGGTAGCGGAGGCAGGGGTGCCTTCCTTGCCGGATGACCTCCGCGCCGAGCCAGGTCGCGGTGGCGGCGGGGGAGCAGCCGACCCCGTGCTCGGTGGGTCCCGCGAAGGGGACACCCCGCGCGGGTGCGCCGATGATTTCCAGCGAGTGCAGGAGTTTTGCCGGCAGCCCGCTGCCCTGCCGCACCGTCTCGCGCAGGGCGTGGAGCAGGTCCGGCTTCGCTCCGCCGGGCATCGGGAACCGGTGGCCGCGCCATTCCTCCAGCCCCGCCGGTGGTTCCGGGCCGAGCTGTCGGTTGATGTCGGCGATCAGCCCCGGCACGATGACCTCGACCGCCACGGTGTCCGGAAGGGACATTGCCCGGCCGCCGTTGACCGTGCGGGCGATCGCGACCAGTCCCCGTGCCGTCGCGGACGCGACGCGGTCGCGCCGGGGCGGGGTCTCCGCGCGGTGCAGCGTGCGGAGCAGCGCCTCGATCGCGCTGAGCGTCGGTACGAGCCGGTAGCCGTCCGGCCCACCCCAGGTGCCGTCCGGGCGCTGCTCGGCAAGGACGAACTCGATCCGGCCGGCGTGTCCCGGTAAGGAGGGGGCGAGCGCGAGCAGCCGCGCGGTCTCGTAGACCGATGGCGAGAACAGCCCGTACGGGTCGGATGCCAGCTCGGCAAGGAGTTCGGTTACGACACGGTGCGCGTTGACGGTCCAGGACTCGTGCAGATCCACTCGAGGCCCCCTGGCAGGTCAGGCTCCATCGACGGTCGGGCAGCGTGAGGCCGCCCCCGGTCGGGTAACTGGACTGACACTTAACGTAGCACCGCTTGCCGGGCGGTTGGGTCAGCGTGCTTCGTTTGGAGCAGCCCTGAACCGGTACACGACATACCCGGCACCCCGCTGCCGTGGGCGGCACTCCACCGATCAGCCCAAGCCAGAGGATGTCGGTGGGGTGTGCGAGGCTCGCCGCGTGATCCGGGTACACACCGTGGTGGACAGTCCGGTCGGCGAGCTGACCCTGGTGGCGGCGGACGGCGTACTGGCCGGGCTCTATATGCAGCGGCAGCGGTACCGACCGCCGCAGGAGACCTTCGGCGAGCGGGACCCGCGCCCGTTCGGCGAGGCCGGCAGGCAACTGGCGGAGTACTTCGCGGGGCAGCGGACCGAGTTCGACCTTCCGCTCGCGCTGTCCGGCACGCCGTTCCAGCGCACCGTCTGGTCGGCGCTACGGGAGATCCCCTGCGGGGAGACGGCGACCTACGGTGAGCTGGCCGAGCGGATCGGCAGGCCGACCGCGGCCCGCGCGGTCGGCCTCGCCAACGGCAAGAACCCGATCGGCGTGATCGTGCCCTGCCACCGCCTGCTGGGTTCCTCCGGCGAGCTGACCGGTTACGGCGGCGGGATCGAGCGCAAACGGTACCTGCTCGAGCTGGAACGGCGGGTCAGCCGACCTCGATGATGATCTTGCCGCGCCCGTGGCCCTCCTCGCTGCGGCGGTGCGCATCGGCGATCCGTTCCAACGGGAAGGTCTGCTGGATCGGCAGCCGCAGCGCGCCGCTCTCCAGCATGGGCAGCACCTCGGCGAACACCTCGTCCAGCGGGGCCGCGTCCGGGCCACCGCCGGAGAAACGTACCCCGTGCGCGTCCGCGTCGGCGTCGGCGATCGTGATCACCTTGTCCGGATCCCCGGTCAGCTCGACGGAGAGGCCAAGCACGTCCCGGCCGGCGGCGTCCAGCACCAGGTCGACGGAGTCCACGGCGGCGCGTACCCGTTCCAGCAGGCCCTCGCCGTACTCCAGCGGGCGCACCCCGAGTTCGGTGAGGAAGTCGTGGTGCCCGCGGCTCGCCGTGCCGACAACGGTGGCGCCCCGGCTGAGCGCGAGTTGGGCGGCCATCAACCCGACCCCGCCCGCCACCGCGTGGATCAGCAGGGTGTGTCCGGCTCGCAGCCCGAGATCGCGCAGCGTGCGGTACGCCGTCTCGGCGACGACCGGCAGCCCGGCGGCCAGCGGGAAGGACAGCCAGTCCGGCTTGGTCACCAGGCTGCCGGCATCGGCGAGGGTGTGCGTGGCCGCGGCCCCGGTGGCGGCCTTGCCGAACACGGCGGTACCCACCGGCGGGGCCTGCACACCCTGGCCGATCGCCTCGACCGTCCCGGCCACGTCGAACCCGGTGCCCTGCGGTTCCCGCGGTGCCTCGGAGCCGGCGAAGAATCCGTTGCGGATCTTCCAGTCGATGGCGTTCATCCCGGCCGCGGCGACCGCGATCCGGACCTGGCCCTGTCCGGGTTCGGGAACGGGAACCTCGTCCAGGGTCAGGACCTCGGGGCCACCGTAGCGGCTGAAGCGGGCTGCTTTCGGCATCTCGTCCACCTTCCTGTGTGGGTAGCGCGGTCAGGCGAGCAGCAAGGTCTTCCCGAGGACATCCCGGGACTCGATCGCGGCATGCGCCTCGGCCGCCCGCTCCAGCGGGAACGTCTTCCCGATCACCGGCGTCACCCGGCCCTGCGCGGCCGCCCGCAGCACCTGCCCGGCCAGCCTGGCGCTGTCCGCGGGTTCGAACTGGACCTGCTCGATTCCGGTCACGGTTAGCTGGCGCCGCTCCGCCTCCTGCGCGTCGATCTCGGCGAATCCGCCACTGGGCACACCGTAGGCGAATACCCGGCCACCCCGCGCGGCGAGGCCGAAGGCGGCCGCGCCGAGGTCACCGCCGACCCCGTCGAAGACCACGCGCGGGCCGCCGGTCACCTCGCCGACCCGGGCGGTCCAGTCCGGCTCGGTGTAGTCCACGGCCACCTCGGCGCCCAGTTCCCTGGCCAGTTCCAGTTTCCCCGCCCCGCGGGCGGCAGCCACCACCCGGGCACCCGCGGCGCGAGCCAGCTGCACCAGCAGGACACCGAGGCCGCCGCCGGCCGCGGTGACCAGCACCCAGTCACCCGGTTCCGGTGCGGCGGCCTCGATCAGGCCGAGTGCCGCGGGCCCCGTCTGGAGCAACGCCGCCCCGTCCGGCATGCTCAGCCCGTCCGGGATGCCGACCAGCCCGGCCGCGTCGGCGACGGCCCGCTCGGCATACGCCCCGCCCTCGGTCATCGTGACCACGCGCCGCCCGAGGATGTCGCGGTCCACGCCCTCGCCAACGGACAGCACCGTGCCGGCCACCCCGCCGCCCGGCACGTACGGCGGGCGCAACGGGAAGTGTTCGCCACCCCAGCCCGCGCGGAGTTGGGTGTCGAGGAACAGGACGTCCGCGACGGACACCGCCACCACGGCCTGACCCGGCCCGGCCACCGCGTCCGGTACCTCGCGCGGCTCCAGCACCTCCGGCCCGCCGAACCTGGTCACCTGCACTACCCGCATGCCGTTCACGCTCCTTGTCCCGCCGTCGGTCTCCAGCATGGAATCTCGAGATAACTTGAGGTCAAGGTGGTATGACGCGGGCCACCCAGTGCCTGGAACAGGCTCAGCCGCGCACCGCGCCGTGGAAGAAGTACAGGCCGAGTCCGATCGTGAAGATGAGCATGCCGTACAGCGCGTGCTCGAAGGACACGGTGAGCAGCGACCTGGTCCGCTGGTACCTGCTGGCGAAGATCCAGCCGCCGGCAAGGGAAAGCACGATCGCGATCCAGTTGCCGAACGGCAGGTGTACGAACCCGAACGCGGCCGCGCTCGCGCCCACCATGCCGTGTCCTTCGCCGAACACCGGCGCGTAACGCTGGAACAGGAACGCGCGGAAGATCAGCTCCTGCGGGTACACGCTCGCCAGCGGGTACAGCACCATGACCAGTGCCCAGGTCAGCGGATCCTCCCTGGGAAGGCTGAGGAGCAGGTCGGGGCGCGCGACCGCGACCGCGACACCCGCGCCGACCGCGGTCACCCCCCACAACAGCCCGATCGACCGCAACTGGCCGGGCAGCGCGTCCGGCCGCCACAGCGAGGAACGGTCGAAGGTCGGCGATCGCAGCAGGTACACGACCACGGCGGCGCCGAGTACGAGGAGCACGGGAATCGGGCTGGTGCCCTGGAACAGCAAGGTGTAGAGCACGACCAGACCGAAGAACAGCACCCCGTACTCGATGGCGAGGTAGAGCCTGATCGGCGGCGCGGCCAGCATGCGAGTCACGGTACCCGCGGCTGCCTGAGAAACGGGTGGTCAGCCCGCGGGTGGCTGGTCGCCCCAGATCTCCTCGACCACTCCGGCGATGATCTCGAGCGCGCCGGAGGTGACCTCGGCGAGGTGGCTGTACCCGAATGGCACGGGGTCGTGCAGTTCCGCGGGATTGACGCCCGCGGCCGAGGGACTCGTCGTCGGTTATGCCACCCCGCCCGAGCACGGCTACGCCGCGGCGCTCGACGTGCTGCGCGGCGTGCCGCCGCCGTAGCTCAGGCCCGGTAGCCGTACAGGAACGCGTGCACGCCGGCGGCGACCGTTTCGGCGACCTCCTCGTGTTGCCCGTGCCGGTTGGCCAGGTCACCTCCGGAGACCAGCAGCGCGAAGTGCCGCGCCGCGCGATCGGCGTCCGGCACCCGTAGCAGCCCGTCCTCGGCCAGCTCGCGGAAGCGGCGGGCGAGCTCGTGAAGGACCCGCAGCGGCCCGGTCCGCTGCCAGGTCTCGATCACCGTCCGCGGGATGTGCTCCGCGTCGGCGTTGATCTGCCGCACCAGCGCCACGTGCTCGGCGTGGTCGGGGGTCGGGGTCAGCCAGGCCGTGCCGAAGGCGATGAGGTCGGCCTCCAGGTCGGTGACCTCGCGCAGCTCACGCTCGATGATCGCGACCTGCACCCGCGCCACCTCGGCCGCGCTCTGCTGGATCACGGTCTCGAACAGCTCGGTCTTGTCCCGGAAGTGGTTGTAGATGGTGCGGGTGGACACGCCGGCCTCGGTGGAGATCGCGTCGATGCTCGCGCGGGCGTAGCCGTCCCTGGCGAACACGGTGAAGGCGCCGGCGAGGATCGCCCTGCGCTTGTCCGCCAGCCCGCCGCGGGGGCGTTCCTTCGGCGGGTCACTCCTGGCCATCATGCTCCTTTGCAGGGTGCGTTTTACTTTTTGCCATACATGTTGTACTTTACTTTGTATAGTCGAAACGCGCAGGAAGGTCAGACAGATGACTCGGATCGGCATCATCCTCGGCAGCACGCGCCCGGGCAGGAGGGCGGACCGGGTGGGAGACTGGGTGCTCGAGGTGGCCGGCAGGCACCCGCTGGTGCTGGCAGGCACCGCGGAGGTCGCAGTGGTCGACCCGGCCGAGTACCGGCTGCCGTTGCTGGACGAACCCGAACCGGCGGCATGGGGCGGGTACCGGCATGCGCACACCACGGCGTGGGCCGCGACGATCGACTCCTTCGACGGGTTCGTGTTCGTGACCCCGGAGTACAACCACTCGGTGTCCGGCGCGCTGAAGAACGCGATCGACTTCCTGTACCGGGAGTGGCACGACAAGGCGGCCGGCTGCGTCGGTTACGGCGCCGCGGGGGCCATCCGCGCCGTGGAGCACCTGCGGCAGATCCTGGGCGAGGTAGGGGTGGCCACCGTGCGAACGCAGGTCGCCCTGGACAAGAACACCGCCACCGAGCTGTTCACCGACCCCGATGCCTGGTCGCCGAGTGAGGCGCAGGCCGCCGGGGTGAACCTGTTGCTCGAGGAGGTCGTCACCTTGTCGCAAGCGCTCCGGCAGCGGCCGATCCCCGCGCGGTGACCCCTACCTGCCCTCAGTCGCGGATCTTCAGTACCAGCTTGCCCACGTTGGCCCCGGAGAACAGGTCCAGCAGCGTCTCCGGGAAGGCGTCGATCCCACCCTCGACGACGTGCTCACGGGCGTGCAGCCTGCCCTCGGCCAGCCAGCCGGCCAGCTCGGCCGCGGCCTCGCCGTAGCGGTCGGCGTAGTCGAAGACCACCATGCCGGTCATCGAGGCGCGGTTGACCAGCAGCGAGAGGTAGTTGGCCGGACCCTTGACCTCGTCGGTGTTGTTGTACTGGGAGATGGCGCCGCACAACACCACCCGCGCGCCGAGTGCGAGGCGGGACAGCACCGTGTCCAGGATGTCGCCGCCGACGTTGTCGAAGTACACGTCCACGCCGTCCGGAGCGTGCGTGCGCAGTTCCTGCTTCACGTCGTCGGACTTGTAGTCGATGGCCGCGTCGAAGCCGAGCTCGTCCACCAGCAGGCGGCACTTCTCCGCGCCGCCGGCGATCCCGATCACCCGGCAGTCCTTGAGCTTGGCGAGCTGGCCGACCACGCTGCCCACCGCGCCCGCGGCTCCGGAGACGACCACGGTCTGCCCCGGCTCGGGCCTGCCGATGTCGAACAGCCCGAAGTAGGCGGTCATCCCGGTCATCCCCAGCGCGCCGAGGTAGCTCTCCGGTGGCGCGCTGCCGGTGTCCACCCGCTGCACGCCGCGCCCGTCGGACAGGGCGTACTCCTGCACGCCGAACATGCCCGACACGTGCTCGCCGACGGCGAAGTCCTGGTGCCGGGAGGCGATCACCTTTCCGATCGCGCCCGCCCGCATCACCTCGCCGATCCGCACCGGCCGGATGTAGGACTTGCCCTCGTTCATCCAGCCGCGCATCGCGGGATCCAGCGAGAGGTGCGAGACCTCGACGAGGAACTGCCCCTCGCCCGGTTCGCCGACCGGCTCGGCCCGGTACTCCCAGTCCGTGTGCTGGGGCATGCCTTTCGGGCGCGCCGCGAGCCGGAACTGATGATTGGTCAGCTCGGTGAGAGTGCTCATGCCGTCATCATACCGACCGGTCGGTACTGTGTGGGCTCGGTATCCGGTGTTGACCGGAACGGGTGGGCACGGTGAGGTGGACCCGTGGGAACCGCACGGAGTGGCGAGTCGCGGGCCGGTGTATCGCTGACCAACCTCGACCAGCCGCTGTTCGAGGACGCCGGGGCGAGCAAGCGGGACCTGGTGGACTACCTGGACGCCGTATGCGACCGCATCCTGCCGGAACTACGTGGCCGGCCGCTCTCGGTCATGCGGGTGCTGCGCGGCCAGGCGCCGTTCATGCAGAAGAACGTGCCGAAGTACACCCCCTCCTGGGTGCGGACCGTTCCGGTCTGGGCTGAGGCCTCCCGCAGGGAGGTGTCCTACGCGCTGTGCGACGACCGGCGCACGCTGCTGTGGTTCGGCAACCAGCGCGCCATCGAGTACCACCCGACCCTGGCCCGCGCCGAGGCGATGAGCCGTGCCACGCACCTCGTGCTGGATCTCGATCCGCCCGTGGACGCTGTGGAGTCCTCGGGGTCCGAGGGGGCCGGGCGGTTCATGGATCCCGGATCGGCCGGTTTCCGGCTCGCCGCCAGGGCTGCGCTGCTGGTGCGGCAGGCCCTTGCCGACTCCGGGCTGGCCGGCACGGTGAAGACCAGCGGGGCCAAGGGGTTGCACGTGTTCGTGCCGATCGACGCGCGACAGGACATGGAGGACACCGCGGCCGCCACTCGCGCCATCGCGGCCAGGGCCGAGCGCATCGACCCCACGCTCGCCACGACGGCGTTCATCAAGGCCGACCGCGGCGGGAAGGTGTTCCTCGACCCGACCAGGGCCGGTGGCGCGACGGTGGTCGCCGCGTACAGCCCGCGCATCCGGCCCGGGGTGCCGGTGTCGTTCCCGGTGGCGTGGGAGGACCTGGACCGGGTCGCGCCGGGTGACTTCACCATCCGCAACGCGGTGGGGTTGCTCGGGTCCGCCGACCCGTGGGCGGAGTCGATGCCGGCGCCGCGGAGCCTCCCTGCCGACCTGATCGAGGAGGGCCACACCATTCCGGTGCCCCGCGTCGCCGCGATGCACGAGGGCAAGCGGCGGGCCAGGGCGCGCAGGGAGCAACACGACGCGCCGTGACCCCGGCGGCCGCCGCGCCCCGTGTCACCACGTTCCTTTCCGGCAAGCCGGGCAGGGCCGCGGCAGGCCTTGCTGTTCTGTATGACTGTATAGCAGACTGACTGTCTGACAGTAAGTCGTGATCGTCGAGAAGGGATGGGGTTCGGATGAGCGAGCTTCGCTGGGCCACCTTCGACTGCTTCGGCACCCTGGTGGACTGGCGGCACGGCATCGCGACCGGGGCTGAGTTGCTGTTCCCCGGTCACGGTGCGGAGCTGCTCACGGCCTACAACCGGCACGAGCCGCGAGTGCAGGCCGAGTTTCCCGCCATGCGCTACCGGGAGGTGCTGGCCGAGGCGTTGCGGCGGGCCTGCGCCGACGCCGGGCTCGAGTTGCTCGCGGACGACGCCGCCGTGCTGGGCAACGGAATCGCACACTGGCCGGTGTTCGCGGACACCCGCGCCGCGCTCGCCGGGTTGCGCGAGGCGGGCTGGCGGCTGGCCCTGCTGACCAACTGCGACCGGGACATCATCGGCGAGTCGCAGCGTAGGCTCGGGGTGCCGGTGGACGCGGTCGTCACGGCCGAGGACGTCGGCTGCTACAAGCCGAGGCATGATCACTTCACCCGGTTCGAGCGGACCTTCGGGGTGCGGCGCGAGCACTGGGTACACGTGGCGCAGAGCTACCTCCACGACATCGTGCCCGCCCGCGAGCTGAACATTCCGCGGGTGTGGGTCAACCGGCTGAACGAGGGCAACGACCCCGCGATCGCCGACGCGGTGCTGCCCGGCCTGAACGGCCTCGCCGAAACGGTCGGCAGGGTGCACGCCGCCGCGAGCTGAGCGGCGTCCCCGAGTGATCGCAAACGGATCCCTCTCGATTTTCGGCTGCCGTGCTGGCCTGTGCCTTGCTTGACAGTTCGCGCAGAAGTCCGCAGAATTGTGGTGTAGAACACAGTAGCGCGGAGCGCGCGGTGCGTGACAGCCATTTCCGTTTGGAACTACTCGATTGATCGCTTTCGCATGAGGGGGTCGCCGTGCCTGGTATCAAGGCCGAGCTGGTCGGGGGTCCGGCCACGTTGTCCGAGGTTGATCGGCGTCGCGAGGTGGTCGACCTTGGTGAACAGGTCAAGATCAACACGGGCGCGGGCTACGAGCACTTCTCCCACAATGGGCAGTTCGACACCGTGAGCGGGGAGAAGGTGGCGGTTTTCGCCTGGACGGGACGTACCAGGGTCGCCGAGTGAGGAACGGCCCCGCCGCGGGGTGTGATCTTTCAGCCGAGGTGGTCCGAGATCGTGCGTAGTACCTCGGCCTGCTGCTCGCCGAGATAGAAATGCCCACCGGGGAACACCCGCAGGGTGAACTCACCCGAGGTGTGGTCGCCCCACGAGCGTGCCTCGTCCACCGTGGCCCGCGGGTCCGCGTCGCCGACCAGCGCGTGGATGGGGCAGCTGACATCCGGGCCGGGCACGTAGCGATAGGTCTCGGCGGCCTTGTAGTCACTGCGCAGCACGGGCAGCATCATCTTCACCAGGTCGTCCTCTTGCAGTACCGCGGCCTCGGTTCCGCCCAACCGGCGCATCTCCGCCAGCAGGCCGTCGTCGTCCAGCAGATGCACACCCTCGTCCCTGGTGCGGGTCGGCGCTCGTCGCCCGGAGACGAAAAGATGCTGCAGCGGGATGCCCTCGGCCTCGAACTTCCTGGCCACCTCGAAGGCGAGGCTGGCACCCATGCTGTGTCCGAAGAAGGCCAGCGGCTGGTCGGCCCACGGCCGCAACACCTCGGCGGCGCGCTCGGCCAGCTCGCCGATATCGTCGATACACGGCTCGGTGTAGCGGTCCTGCCGGCCCGGGTACTGCATGGCCAGCACGTCCACCCGCGGCGACAGCGAGCGCGCGACCGGAAAGTAGTAGCTGGCCGATCCGCCGGCGTGCGGGAAGCAGACCAGCCGGTGCGGCGCCTCCGGTGCCGGGTGGTATCGGCGGATCCACGCGGTGGTGTCCTCGGCGTTCACGGTCATGGGGCGAGTGGGTCCTTTCGTGCGCGGCCGACAACGCGGCAGGGTCGGGCCGTTCGGCGTGCCGGACTCCAACCTGTCAGCCGGGCGCACCGCACGGCAACCCCGATCGGCCCGGGTCACCCCGCGCGCCGGGTGTGGTTAGCTGCCGGTGTGTCGATCGAGGTGAAGGTGCGGCAGGTGCACGAGGACGGGCTCGTGGGGACGTTGTGCACCCCGGTGGACGCCGTCACGGCGCCGGGTGTGTTGCTGCTCGGTGGATCCGAGGGCGGCCTGCACGAGCGCGACGCCCGGATGCTGGCCGCGGAGGGGTTCACCGTGCTCGCGCTGGCCTACTTCGGCGGCCCCGGGTTGCCATCGGGACTGGTGCGGGTGCCGCTGGAGTACTTCTTCCGCGCCCTGGATTTCCTGGCCGAACAGTCGCCGGACGGGGAACGGTTCGGCGTTCTGGGCGGGTCCCGCGGGGCGGAGGCCGGGCTGCTCGTCGCCGCGCACGACCGGCGTGTCGGTGCGGTCGTCGGGGTGGTCGGCGGGGGAGTGGTGACCCAGGGAATCGACCACCGCCACGGTGACCTGCTGGAGATCCTTGCCACCCCGGCCGCGCCGTGGACCCTGCACGCGGAACCCTTACCGTACCTGCCGTACCTCGTGTCCGAGGAACTGCGCGCGCGTGTCCGGAGTGGACAGCCGGTGCCGCTGACCCTCGCGTTCCGGCCGCCGCCGGAGGATCCGGTCGAGCTCGAGCGGGTGAGCATCCCGGTGGAGCGGATCCGCGGGCCGGTGCTGCTGCTGTCCGCAGGGGACGACCGCATGTGGCCGGGCGCGGCCTACTGCGAGGTCGCGATGAACCGGCTGACCACGGCCGGGCACCCGTACGCCTTCCGGCACCGGGTGTTCGCCGGTGCCGGCCACGGGATCGCCGGTCCGCCCGGTGAACCGCTCACCGGCACGACGAGCCCCGGCCCCGGCGTTCGTTTCGAGCTCGGTGGCACACCCGCCACCGGCACCGAGGCGCGGGCGCGGGCCTGGGCGGAGAGCGTCGAGTTCCTCGCTACCGCCCTGCGGTGAGATCCGTGCGGAGATAGCGGGCGGCGAGCGCGGTACCGACCTCGGTGGCGTGCTCGATGAGCCGCTCGGCGTCGGTGTCCACCACGCCGGCGTGCCAGGCGGTGACCAGTTCGACGAAACCGCCGATGCCGATCAGGGTGGTCATCCGGAGCGCGTCCTCGTCCACCCCGGGCTCGAGGTAGGGGCGTCCCGTCCGAACCAGCAGGTCGGTGGCCTGTTGCAGGGCCTGCCGGCGGCGCTGCTCCAGCATCGGACTGCCCGCGTGCTCGCCGAAGGCGATCTGCGCCCGCCGCGGGTCGCCCGCGACATCGTGCACGAAGGCGGCGATCGCGGCGCGTAGCTGGTCGATCGGGTGCTGGTCGAGCTTGTCGGCGATGGCTTCCAGCAGCAGGGCCATGGTCTCGTCGAAAACCTGGTCCCAGACCGCGGCGAGCAACGCCTCGCGGTCGGCGAAGCTCTCGTAGAAGTACCGGTCGATCAGCCCGGCCCTGGCGCACACCCCGCGCATGGTGACCGCGGCCCAACCCTGGTCGCCCCAGATCTCCATCGCCGCGTCGACCAGCCGGCGGCGCCGTTGCGCGGTGCGCTGCTCGGCGCTGCGGCCGGCGTAGGTCCGGGAACGGGTGCGCATGTGTCCCATCTTGACAACCGGCATCCCGCGCGCACAATCGGATGGCATGCGCCATCAGAGATGGCAGTTGCCATCAGATAGAGTGACGACGCCAGGGCCGGCCGCCTCGCGGCGGGCCCGATGGTGGTCCAGGATCAGCTCGGTCACCCTGCGCCCGCTCACCGCGGCCCTGCCGGCCTCCGAACGCGGGGTGCGCCTTTCCCGCCGGATCGTGGCCGGCTCGCTGGCGGTCCTCGGCCCGGTGCTGCCCGGTACCGAGGTACGCGGGATCGACCTCGCGGACGGCGGCGGGTCGCGGGTGCGGGGCGAGTGGGTACACCGGCCGCGGGTGCGGCGGGAGGGCACGGTGCTGCTGTACCTGCATGGCAGCGGGTACGCGGTGTGCTCGGCGCGCACCCATCGCGGGCTGACCTCCCGGCTGGCGGCGATGACCGGGTTGCCGGTGTTCGCCTGCGACTACCGGCTCGCCCCGCGGCACCGGTTTCCCGCTGCCGCGGACGATGTGCGCGCCGCCTACGACTGGCTGCGTGCTCATGGCCACCCGGGTGAGCGAGTCGTCGTGGCCGGGGACTCCGCCGGCGGGCACCTGGCGCTCGACCTCACACTCGAACTGCTCCGGTCGCGGTCGCCCGCCCCCGCCGCGGTGGTGCTGTTCTCCCCGCTCGTGGACCCGTCCCTCGAGCTGGCGCGGCGGCGGGAACGGAGCAGGCCGGACCCGATGATCTCCGCGGAGCGGGCACGCAGGATGGTCGCGCTCTACACCCGGGACACCGACGCCGCCCATCCCCGCCTGGCGCTCGGCTTCGACGGTGTAGCGGGCTTTCCGCCCACCCTGATCCAGGCGGGCGGCGCGGAGATGCTCGCGGCCGACGCCGAACACCTCGCGCGCTCGTTACGGGCCGCGGGAGCCCACTGCGAGCTGGAGATCTGGCCAGGGCAGATGCACGTGTTCCAGGCACTTCCGCTGCTGATCCCGGAGGCGAGACCCGCGTTGGCCACGGCCGCCGGGTTCATCCGCCGGCAGGCGTGCGGCCCGCGACGTGCGGAGGCATCGTGAGCGGGACCACCTCGACGGCACACCGGACCCGCGCGGCGGCGGCCGTGGTGACCGGCGCGGGCAGCGGCATCGGCAGGGCCTTCGCCATGGAGCTGGCTCGCCGGGGTGGCAGTGTGGTCTGCGCCGATCTCGACCCGGCGGCCGCGAAGGACACCGCCGCCATGATCGAGGCCGGGGGCGGTCGTGCGTTGCCGACCGGCTGCGACGTCTCGATCGAGGCACAGGTGTGGGACGTCTCCGAGACCGCCGAGCGCTGGCTCGGCCGCCCGGCCGGGCTGGTCGTGAACAACGCGGGCATCGGCACCGGCGGCCGGGTGGTCGGCGAGACACCGCTGGCGGACTGGCGGCGCACCCTCGAGGTCAACCTGTGGGGGGTGGTGCACGGTTGCCACGTGTTCACCCCGTGGCTGCGCGAGGCCGGCCGCGGCGGGATCATCAACGTCGCCTCCGCGGCCGCCTTCGCCGCGGCCCCGCGGATGGCGGCGTACAACGCGAGCAAGGCGGCTGTACTGTCCATTTCGGAGACACTCGCCGCGGAGCTTGCCGGAACCGGGGTCGCGGTGACGGTGCTGTGCCCCACCTTCGTCCGGACCAACATCGTCTCGGGCGAGCTGATCGACGCGGCCGCCGCCCGCGCCGCGGCGATGCTGATGCGGCTGACCGGCAGTTCACCGGACCGGATCGCTCGCCGGACCCTCGACGCGCACGACCGCGGGCTGCTCCACGCCCTTCCGCAGTGGGACGCCCGGCTGGTCTGGCGCGGTAAACGGTTCTTCCCCGGTGGCTACACCCGTGCGGCCGGGCTGATCGGCCGATGGCTTCCGGTAGGCGAGAACTCCGAGTACTGAGAGGAGACCACCATGGCATTCGACTTCGAGGACATGCTGCGGACCGTCAAGGACAAACAATGGGCGTTGGTCGACATCGACTGGGACGCGCCGGGGGCCGACCTGATCACCGAGGAGCAGCGGCCCAAGCTCAAGCAGTTCATGACCGACCTGGTGTGGATCGAGAACATCGGCGCCAGGGGGTTCGCCGCCCTCGCAAGGAAGGCGCCGAACGAGACGGTCAAGGAGATCTACACCTACTTCCATGCCGAGGAGCAGAAACACGCCAACGCCGAGCTGGCGCTGATGCGTCGCTGGGGCATGCTGGAGGGTGACCAGGTGCCGGAGCCGAACGTCAACGTTCGGCTGGCCATCCAGATGCTGGACCGCTACGCCGATGGCGCACCGCTGTCCGGCCTCGCCACCCTCATCCCGATGCTGGAGTGCGCGCTGGACGGGGCACTGGTGAAGTTCCTGCTGGACGAGGTGGCCGACCCGCTGTGTCACGAGGTGTTCAAGCACATCAACTCCGACGAGTCCCGGCATATCGCGGTGGACTTCCAGGTGCTCGACCTGGTGGGTGCCGGTCCGCTGCGCAGACTGCTCATCGAGTCCGCCTCGATACTGAAACCGCAGATCCTGCTCGGCCTGCTGCTGTACGTCCCACTGCTGAACAAGATGCGCGACAACATCGTCGCGATGGGACTGTCCGAACGCAAGCTGCACAACGCGGTGAAGCGGTTCGTCACCAACGGCCAGCGCAGTGCGAACACCCGGCGGATTCCCGCCTACCAGCTGTTCAAGCGGCAGGCCGCCATGGTGGTCGACCGGACCCACCCGTACCACCGTTACCTTGCCGACCCGCTGGTCCGGCTCACCAGCCGCATTCCCGCGCGGTTGACCGGAAAGACGCCGAGCTGGGCCAGGGAGCTCACACACGAGCCGGTGGCCGAATGACCACGGGCACAGTGCTGATCATCGGGGCCGGGTTCGCCGGCCTCGGCACGGCGATCCGGCTACGGCAGGCGGGTATCGACGATTTCGTCGTGCTGGAACGGGCCTCGGACGTGGGTGGTACCTGGCGGGACAACACCTACCCCGGCGCGGCCTGCGACGTGCCCTCGCCGCTGTACTCCCTTTCCTACGCACCGAATCCCGGCTGGTCCCGGGCCTACTCGGGCGGCGCGGAGATACTGGACTACATCCGGTCGGTCGTGGCGGAGTTCGATCTGCGACCGCACATCCGTTTCGGAGCCAACGTGACCGGACTGTCCTTCGAGGAGGGCTCGGGCACCTGGACGGCGCGCACCGAGGACGGCCGCCGGTTCACCGCCCGCGCCGTGGTGCTGGCCTCCGGGCCGCTGGCCAACGCGAGCCTGCCGGACATCCCCGGTATCGAGAGCTACACCGGACACAAGATCCACAGTGCTCGGTGGGATCACGACTACGATATGACCGGCAAGCGGATCGCCGTGATCGGTACCGGGGCGAGCGCCGTCCAGATCATTCCCCGGCTGGTCGAGCAGGCACGGACCGTCCGCGTGTTCCAGCGCACTCCCGGATGGGTCATGCCCCGCCTCGACCACGGCTACCCCGGTTGGCTGACCAAGCTGTTCCGGCGCAGGCCCGCGGTTCAGCACGCCTACCGCGCGGCGCTGTTCTGGGCACACGAGGTCATGGCCCTCGGCCTGGTGTGGAACAGTCCCTTCACCACCGCCCTGCAGGCGGTGGCCAGGGCCCACCTGCGGCTGACCGTGCGGGACTCCTGGCTGCGTCGCCAGCTCACCCCGGACTTCCGGATCGGCTGCAAGCGGGTGCTGATGACCAGTGACTACTACCCCGCACTGCAACGGGAGAACTGCAAGCTCATCACCTGGCCGATCGCCACCCTCGCGCCGAACGGCATCCGCACCGCGGACGGGATCGAGCACGAGGTGGACTGCATCGTGTTCGCCACCGGGTTCGAGGTGCACAAGACCTCGACCCCGTACCCGATCACCGGTCGCGGCGGCCGGGTGCTGGCGGAGGAATGGTCCACAGGCGCGCGGGCGTACAAGAGCGTCAGCGTCGCCGGCTACCCCAACCTCTTTCTCACCTTCGGCCCCAACTCCGGGCCGGGCCACAACTCGGTGCTGGTCTACAACGAGTCGCAGGTGGACTACATTGTCCGGGCCATCACGCTGCTCCGGGACCGGAACCTGCGCACCATGGACGTCCGTGCGGACATCCAGGACGCGTTCAACGCCGAGCTGCATCGAAAGCTGGCCAGGACTACCTGGAACTCCGGGTGCCGGAGCTGGTATCTCACCGAGGAGGGGTTCAACGCCGCGATGTACCCGGGGTTCGCCGTCCAGTACGCCCGCGAACTCGCCGCCTTCGACGCGGACGACTATCACCTTTCCGGTTGAGCGGCCGCCGGGATCGGGCGCCGGTGGTCAGCGGGCTTCGAGCCGCTCGCGGAGGTGGCGGCGCAGGCGGGTGGCCTTGGGATCGTCGAACCCGGCCAGGTTCTCCACCGCCTCCCGCCACAGCCGGGTGCTTTCGGTTTCCCCCTCGCCGGCCCGCCGGGCGGCGTTGGCAAGGTTGCCAAGGGATATCACCAGTTGCCAGCGATCGCCCAGTTCGCCGTGCGTGGTGCGGGCAAGCCGGTGGAACCCCATGGCCTCGTCCGGCCTTCCGAGCTCCTGGTACGTCTCGCCGGTGCCGTCGAGGGCCTGCGCCTCCCTGCCACGGTCGCCGAGCCGGCGTTGCAGCATCGCCGCACGCTGGTAGCTGACCAGCGCCTCGGCGGGCTGCCCGAGTTCCCGCTGCACCCTGCCGAGCTCCAACAACCAGTAGCCTTCCCACAGCCGGTTGTTGTGCTCGCGGGCGATGCCCAGCGCCCGCTGGATGTGCTGGAGCGCCGACTCGGGCTTGCCGAGGCCGCGTTGCACCATGCTGAGCAGGTGCAGTGCGTTGCCCTCGATACCGCGGTCGTCCTGGTCGGAAAGGACGGGCAGGGCGCGGTCCAGGCAGGCGGCGGCCTCGGCGAGGTTCTCCAGCTCGAGGTCGGCCTGGGCGAGATTACCGAGCACCACGGCATCCCAGTACGGCAGGTCGAGCCCGGTCAGGATGCCCCTGCTCCGCTCGAAGTTCGTCACGGCCTCGGCCAACGCCCGGCGGCGCAGGTGCAGCAGGCCGATACCGTTCAGGGCCATGGCTTCGCCGAACCGGTCGTCCAGGGCGCGGCGGGCGGTCAGCGCGGACCGGTAGTACTCCAACCCCTGCTCCAACCGCTGGGACTGGCTACAGGCCATGGCAAGGCTCTCCAGCAACTCCGCCTCCGCGGCTTGGTCGTGCAGCCCGCGCGCGGCCGCCAGGCCGACCCGCGCGGTGTCCAGCCAGTCGTCGAAGGGGTTGTGACGCATGAAGATGCCGCGTAGCAGTACGGGCAGTTGCCAGGCGATCCGGTCCAGGCCCGCGTCGGCCGCCGCCCTGGTCGCGGCCACCAGGTTGGCGCGCTCGGCCTCGTACCAGCCGGTGGCTTCGTCCACCCCGGCGAAGTCCAGCGGGGTGACCTCCGGCTCGGTCGGCTCGAGCGAGATCGCGCGTTCCAGCGGGCTGATGAGCGCCTGCGCGGCGCTGACGGTATGCAGGTACCAGGTGAGCAGTCTCCGCAGGGCCTGCCGCCGGCCGGGTTCCGCCTCCTCCCGGTTGGCCTGCTCGGTCGCGTACACCCGGAGCAGGTCGTGGAACTGGTAGCGGTCGGGCGCGGTGTGCTCCAGCAGATGCGCCCCGACCAGGGTGTCCAACAGCCGGCGTACCTGCCCCGCGCTCGTTCCGGCCAGTGCGGCCGCCGCGGGGGCACCGAACTCGGCGCCCGGGTGCAGACCCAGCAGCCGGAACATCCGCGCGGACTCGACCGAAAGCGCCCGGTAGGACCAGGCGAAGACCGTTCGTACCGCGTCGGCTTCCTCGTCATCGTCCGCGGAGAGCGCGTCCCACAGCCCGGACTCGTCGCGCAGGTCGTCGATCAACTCGCTCAGGGGCATCTCCGGCCGCCGCGCGGCGCGTTCGGCCGCGATCCGCAGCGCCAGTGGGAGCCGGGCGCACAGCCTCGCCAGTGCGAGGAGCTGGTCGGCGTCGCCTCCACTGCGGTAGCCAAGGGTGACCGCGCGCAGCAGACCCACGGCCTCGGACTCGGTGAGCACGTCGAGGCTGAGCCGATGCGCGCCATCCCGGAACACCAGCCCGGCCAGGCGGCTGCGGCTGGTCACCAGGACGAGGCAACCGGCCGTTCCGGGGAGCAGGGGCCGGACCTGCCCGGCCGTGGCCGCGTTGTCCAGGAGCACCAGCACCCGCCGTTCGGCCAGCAGCGAGCGGTACAGCGCGGCGCGGGCGTCGAGGTCGGCAGGGATCGCGCCGGGTGCCACCCCGAGTGCCCGCAGGAAGTAGTCCAGTGCCTGCGCCGGCCCGACCGGCGTCCCCGGATCGTAGCCACGCAGGTTGAGGTACAGCTGGCCGTCCGGAAAGTGTCCCCGGATCCGGTGTGCCCAGTGCAGCGCGAGCGAGGTCTTGCCGACTCCGGCGGTTCCGGTGACCAGGGACATTCCGACCGTCAGCGGCTCCTCCGGATCGCCTGCCAGCACCTGGTCCAGCCGGTCCAGTTCCGCGGCCCGGTTCACGAAGGCTCGCACCAGGGCGGGTAGCTGCCGGGGGACCGGCGTGGCCGAGTGCTCCGGACCGTGAAAATGCACGCCCCCATGTACGTCACGGGCCTGCACCACATCACTCGCGGACCCGGAAAGGTGGGAGCGCGTGCCGCCTTCCGGCTCGGGTTCCTCGTGCTCACCGGCGGAGCGCATGGTCACGTCGGCACGCGCGGCGGGTCCAGCGGCGCGACACGGCGATCGAAGTACTCGGCCAGCTCCTCGCCGTTCGCATAGATCTTCTCGATGAAGTCGGCACAGCGAGTGGCCGTCGTCCGGTCGATGAATCGAACGGCGCCCTCGAGCACACCGTCCTCGTCGTACAAGATCTTGTACACGGTATCGTCGCCGACCGTGAGAAGCTCGGGTAGCTCCTCCTCGTCCTCGAACTCGGCCACCTGTTCCGGAGGTACTACGCGGATCCTTTCCCCGCATTCCGATCGTAGCCGCAACGAATGCAGCTCCCACTGTAGATAAGGGACGATCGGCTCCGCGACGACCCGGACCCTGAAAAGGGTGATCCCGCGGGACTCGTCCTCTTTGGCCAGTTCATCGAGCTGCTCTCTTTTGCCCTCGATGAGCTGAAGCGCCTTGCCCCATTCACCTGCCGAGAAGGCATCCCAACTGGCATTTCCGGGTTGCCGAAAATGTTGCTTGCGCTCCAGCTTCCAGCTTTCGTGACCTTCGGCGTCGGCGAACCGCTGGTCGAAGTCCCGTACGTAGTCCTCCACCGAGAGTCGCTCGCCGGTGCTGTCGTCGATCAGATCAGGCATCGGGTATGTCTTCCTTGGCCGAGATCATCAGTGCCCCAGGGATGATGACGAGCCGCTCGTCGTGGCGGATACTGACCTCGTCCGGAAGTCGTGCGGTGTACGAGGCGGTCAGGTCCCTGCCGACAACGGCGACGTCGCCGTTGTCGAGTGCCCAGATGGCGGGGCATCCCGTCCGACCGTCGGTAGGGGGCGCGTCGAGTTCGCGCGCGGGCCTTCCGAGTCTGCGCGCGAACGAGGCGGACGGATCGGCATCCCAGAATTGTTTCATGATCGTCCCGCTCCATGAGTATTGTTATCAGTGTGAACGTCAGTGTAGCGTTGCCTTCGGGTAGTCAGAACTGCTCCCATTCAGTGATTTGGGTTACCCTATGCGAAATGGATGTGTTCGCCCACGAGCATTGATATCTCGAGTCGGTATCGACCTTGACACTTTCGTGTGTCCACGCCGTTTTCTCACTCCGCTGCGTGTGCGATCGTCGAATTGTCACCCGACTCGATGAATATCCAACGGTACAAGCGCGTGGTCGGTCTCGCCGGTGTCGTGGCCGGGAGGCGGTGAACCTCGTCGTGGTCCGGCCACGGTCGGGTGACATACTGCGGGCGACCGGAGCGGTCGGCAGGCGCACGTTCGTAGGGGGTTCGGTGGACGTCCAGGAGCTACAGGCTCAGCAGCGGTTTCATCTGCACCAGAAGATCACCATGATGATCAACCGTTACCAGATCTTCGCTGACGACGGTAACGGCGAGCCGGGTCCACTCGTCGCCTTCGTGGAGCAGAAACGGATGACCTTCAAGGAACAGGTCACCCTTTACGCCGACGAGAGCAAGGGTTCCGTGTTGGCCGCGTTCAAGGCACGCAAGGTGATCGACCTGGCCAGCGGGTACGACGTGACCACCCCGGACGGTCAACCGATCGGACTGTTCGGCAAGAAGTTCGGCAAGTCCCTGCTGCGGTCCACCTGGCAGCTCGATCAGCCCGGCCAGGACCCGGTCGACATCAGCGAGCGCAGTATGGGTTTGGCCCTGTTCCGCCGCGTCTGGAACGTCGTCCCGTGGGTGGGCGACTGGCCGTTCCCGCTGAAGTACCACTTCGACTTCGTCCGGGACACCACCCCGGTGGGCGCCGTGGACAAGAAGACCCGCTTCCGGGACCACTACCTGGTGCACATCGAGGATCCGACCCTGGACCGCAGGCTGGTACTCGCCCAGGCGGTGGCCCTGGACGCGTTGCAGTCTCGCTGAGCCGAGGGGTTACCCGCCGGACAGGGCGGTCGCCAGCCACGGACGCAGGATCGGCAGGACACGGTCCGCCTGCATGGCCCGCATGTGGTCCAGGCCTTCGAGGATGTGGACCGTCCAGCCGAGGTGCTCCAGCTCGGTGCGTCGGTTCGTGATCGGTTCCGCCATGCGCACCGTCACGTTGCCCCATCGCTCGCCGTAGTGGATCTCGTCGGCCGAACCGACGAAGCACAGCCGAGGGCAGTCGACTCGCGCCTGGGCGGCGACATCGTCGAAGTCCTGCAGGGCCTCGTAGAGCGTGACGAACTGGCGGGTCTGTGGCTCGGTCATGGTTACCTCGACCGTGGACCAGTCGTACTCCGACCAGTCCTGGGCGTCCGGCCGTGGCCCGGGTTTCGGGTCCGTTCCGGCCGGGACCGCCAGCTCGCTCGTCGCCGTGGTGACCCGAAGCATTTCCGCGTACGGGCCACCGATCGGCGGGAAGCCGCCCATGGCGAGCGCGGAAAGGCGGTCGGTGCGGATCGCGAGTTGCAGCCCGGTCAAGGCCAGCCAGGAGTAGCCGTAGTAGCCGAATCGTTCGACTCCGGCCGCGTCGGCCACGGCGAGCATGTCGTTCGCGACGGCCGCCGGGGTGAGGGTGTCCGGCTTGGGTTCGGCCAGGATGTGCCCCTCGTAGTCGAAGGCGATCACGCGGAACGCGTCGCTGAGGCCGTCGATGAGCGATCGGCCGAGGGCGGGATCGGTTCCCCACTTGCGCATCTGCTCGGCCTGTGTGCCTTCGACCGGTCGGGGGTTGACCGGTAGCAGCAGGGCCGGGCCGTCTCCGTGCGTTTCCAGTTCGATGGTGCTGCCGTCATGCAGTCGCGCCTCGGGCATCGAGTGTTTCCAGCCTTCCCGTACATGGAACTAACTGTTTACATCGTAAGTTGATGTGCTCGAAAAGGATAGCTTACGGCGTAATGAGTTCCTGGTCGGGGTGGCCACGGGCCCGCGGGTCCCCCGTGAGTGGGTGCTCACGGGGGACCGGAGGGGGTCAGCAGTAGAGGTTGCCGCCGGTCGGCACGCCCAGGATCCGGGTGAATCGCTGGTAGTTGTCCACCCGGCTCTGCACCTGCCCGGGGTTGCCGCCGTCGCATTCCAGCGCGCCGTTGATGCTGCGGATCGTCTCGCCGAAGCCGTACCCGTTGACCATGGCGTGGTGACCGGTCATGGTGCCGGGGCCACTTTGCGTGCTCCAGTACCAGAGCGCGGTCTTCCAGGACACCGCCGCGTTGTTCTGCACCTGCCAGGGGTCGTGCAGCAGGTTGATGCCCAGTGCGTCACCGGCGGCCTTGTAGTTGAAGTTCCAGCTCAGCTGGATCGGGCCGCGGCCGTAGTACGCCGCCTGGCCTGCCGGGCAGCCGTAGGACCGACCCTGGTCGCAGTAGTGCGGGTAGTTGTTCTCGTTCTGCTCCACGATGTAGCGCAGGCCGCCGGTCTCGTGGTGCACATTGGCAAGGAAAGCCGCGGCCTCCTGCCCGCGGACGGTGTCGCTGCCGGTGTTGGCGAACGCGGGGAAGTCGCTCATGGCCGTGGTCAACCCGCTGTAGGTGTAGAAGGAGTTCCGGCTGGGGAACATCTGGTCGAACTGGGCCTGGCTGACCACGAACTCGGAGGGATCGGGCGGCGTGGTGTCGCCGTCGCAGTCGTAGGGGTCCCAGTACCAATGACTGATCACCGGGTCGTAGCCGGGATTGTCGTGCACGGCGAGGTAGAGGTTGCCGTCGGTGTAGCGCACGATGTCTCCGGCGACGTAGGACTGGCCGGCGTGCCAGGCCGGGTAGTCGCAGGCGGGCGCGGGTGCGGCCGCCTGCGAGGTGGTGGTGCCGACCGTGACCATGGCCGCGGTGGCCGCCAGTGTGGCGACGGCACTCAGGATACGGCGTAGTGACATGGCGGTACTCCTTCGCGCAGGGAACGATTCGGAGCGTCACCGAGTGACCCTTGTCAGCAAACATGTTTGGTCTAAACCAGTCAAGGAGGCGTCGACCGAAATCGGTCACTGTGGGTGACTACGTCGAGGTGTTCGTGCAAGCACCGCACTCACCCGAACCGCGCGAGCGGGCTGGCCGGCGACCGCACGGTGGTCGATCCGGAGGAGGCGCGCCACGGGCCTCGGAGGTGACGGGCGGGCCGGCGACCCCGGCCATGATCAGACACAGTAGACGTTGATGGCGGGCCGCCTGGGCTCGCGTCGCCGTACCGGCTCACCCCCACGAGCCGGTACGGCGACGCGAGCCCACTCTGTGAAACGCCTCGGCCGGAGGGACCCGCATCGCCGCGCCTGCGATGACACCCGGCCTCTCCTCCGACCTCGGCGTTGAGACCACGGTGCGACGTACGCCTGTCACGGCACTTGCAAACACATGACAACTGCTGATCACCGGATACGACGCCGCGGGCCGCCGGGTGGTTCCGGTTTGACGGATCATGAACGCCACCGTCACTGTATGCGATAATCGCTGCGAAAGCGCCGTCCCCGTCATGCCCGGCAGCTCGCCCGTCGCGGAGGTTCACCGGTGGATTTCCGAATTCTGGGCCCGGTCGAGGTCGAGGGTCCCGGCGGCCGCCTGCGGGTGCGGGGCGCGAAGACCACCGCGTTGCTGGCGGCGTTGCTCAGCGAGCCGAACCGGGTGGTGTCCGTCGAGCGGCTGCTGGAGCTGGTGTGGGGTGACGACCCGAACGGCGGCACGGCCAACACGGTGCACGTGTCGGTGTCCAGGCTGCGCCGCATGTTGACGGCGGAGGAACCGGACCGTCAGTTACGGATAGTAACGCATTCCACCGGTTATTCCTTGCGGGTGGAACCGGGCGAACTTGACCTGGAGATCTTCCGGCGGCGCGTGCAGGAAGGCAGGGCGGCGACTACAGAAGGTAATGTCGAGCAGGCGAAGGGGGCTTTCGAGGCGGCGTTGCGTACCTGGCGAGGACCCGCGTTGTCGACCGTGCAGCGGCCGTTCGCGATCTCGCTGGCGGCCGCGCTGAACGACGAACGGCTGGACGCGCAGGAATGGCTGTTCGAGGCTCGGCTGGCCCTCGGCGAGGCCGCCGACCTGATCGCCGAGATACGCAACCTGCTCACCGCCAACCCGCTCCGGGAGCGCTTGTACGGCCTGCTGATGCTCGCGCTCTACCGGTCCGGCCGCCAGGCGGAGGCGCTGGAAGCGTTCCGTGAGGCTCGGGAGGTGCTGGTCAGTGAGCTCGGCATCGAGCCGGGCTCCGACCTGCAGATGCTGCACCAGCAGATCCTCACCCGGGACCCGACGTTGACCAGCGGGTCCTCGTCCGGGGCGGCCGCCGCCACACACCTGCCCCGGCAGCTACCGGCCGATGTGCCCCGGTTCGTCGGCAGGGAGAGCGAGCTGACCAGGCTGGAGTCGCTGCTGGCGCGTCAGGCCGTGAACTCGATGGGGATCATGGTCATCGCCGGCGCCGCCGGAATGGGCAAGACCGCGCTCGCCGTGCACTGGGCGCACCGGGTCCGCGAGCGGTTCCCCGATGGTGAGCTCTTCGTGGACTTCCGTGGCTACACCTCGGATGCGCCGATGGCGCCGACCGAGGTGCTGGCCCGGTTCCTCCGCGCGCTGGGAATCCCGCCGCCGCAGGTTCCGGTCGACCTGGACGAGCAGGCCGCGTTGTATCGCTCCCTGCTGTCCGGCAAGCGAGTACTGATCGTGCTGGACAACGTCTCCTCGGTGGATCAGGTCCGCCCGCTGCTCCCCGGTACGCCGGACTGCCTCGTTGTCGTGACCAGCCGGAACGACCTGCGTGGGCTTTCCGTCATGCACGACGCACACAGTCTGGTTCTGGACGCGCTCACCTCGAAGGAGGCGATCGGCCTGCTCTCCCGCATGGTCGGGGAGCAGCGGGTCGGCGACGAACCCGAGGCGGCCGGCTCGGTCACCGGGCTGTGCGGGCGGCTGCCGCTGGCGCTGCGGATCGTGGCGGCGAACATCTCGGCCCGGCCGTGGCTGCGGCTGACCAGCGCGGCCGCCGAACTGGCCGAGGGCAACCCGCTGCGCCAGCTGGAGATTCCGGGGGATCCGGAGCTGGCCGTCGGCACCGCCTTCGAGCATTCCTACGCCCGGCTCGACCCGGCCAGCCAGCGACTGTTCGGCATGCTCGGCCGGATTCCCGGCCCGGACTTCAGCTCCGAGGCCGTCGCCGTGTTGGTCGACCAGCCGCATGAGCACGCGGTCCGTGGCCTGGAACGGCTGGCCGTCGCCCACCTCATCGAGCCGTCCGCCCCCGGCCGGTACCGGTTCCACGATCTGCTCCGGCATTACGCGGTGGAGCGGGTCGCCCTCGACGAGCTCAGCGGTGACGACGCGGTCGAGGCGGCACTGGATCGCCTGCTCGACTGGTACCTGCAGACCGCCTACCGAGCGACCGGCGTGCTGAACCGGCATGCGCAGCGGATCTTCCAGCTCGAGCCACCGAAATCGGCCCTGCCACCGTTGGAGTTCCCCGGATACGAGCAGGCGCTGGCCTGGTGCGAGCGGGAGCGGGCGAACCTGGTCGCGGCCGTGCGGTGTGCCGCCGACTCCGGCCGCAACACCATTGCCTGGCAGTTGCCGGCCGCGCTCTGGTACTTCTTCTTTTTCCGCAGGCACCTGACGGACTGGCTGACCACCCACGAACTCGGTCTCGCCGCCGCCCAGCGGCAGGGCGACAGGTACGCCGAGGCGTGGATGCGCAACGGCCTGGGCAGTGCGCTGCGGGAGCTACGTCGTTATGACGAGGCGATCGAGAACTGTCGCAAGGCGCGCGGGATCTCCGGCGACATCGGGGATCGGCGGGGCGAGAGCGCCAATCTGCACAATCTGGGCGAGGCATACCATCGCGTGGGGTGGCTGTCCGAGGCGCTGGAATGCTGCCAGCAGGCCCTGGACATCCGGCGCGAGGTCGGTGACCGGTGGGGAGAAGCCGCCGACCTGATGTTGCTCGGTCAGGTTTCCCGGTTGCTCGGTAGGCGAGACGACGCCCTCGGCTACTGCCGGTCCGCCCTGACCCTGTGGCGTGAGGTCGGCCTGCGCCTCGGCGAGGCCATCACGTTGAACAGCATCGGCGAGATCTGCCGGGCGGACGAGCGGTTCGACGAGGCTATCGAGTACTACCGAGAGGCACTGGCCATCCGGCGTGCGGTCGGCGACAGGTGGGGTGAGGGGGAGACCCTGGACAACCTCGGCCACGCGCTGTCTCGAGCGGGGCGGCCCGCCGAGGCGGGCGACTCCTGGCGTCAGGCGCTCGCGATCTTCACCGAGCAGCGTCACCCACGAGCGGCCACGGTCGGTGCCCAGCTACAGGAACTCGAGGACCCCGAGGCCCCGTGACCGGTTCGGCATGGTTTTATGCCGCCGTTCCCTGCCGGTGTAGGAGGTTGCGCCTGGGTCTTCGTTCCGGATCCAAAAACGAGGGTGGAAGGAACTCCGGTAACCCGTTCCGCATCCGGACCTGCCATTCGGTGTGATGAACCAGATTGTGGTGGAACCAGCAGAGCAGGGCGAGGTTGTGGAGAGCTGTTGGTCCCCCGTTCGCCCATTCCAGCACGTGATGCGCGTCGCATTGCTTCGGTTTTCTCCGGCACCCTGGAAAGCTGCAACCCTTGTCCCGGAGAATCAGCGCCCTGCGGATGGCGAGGGGGACGGTGCGGCGTTTCTGCCCGATGTCCAGGATCTCGCCCCTGCTGCCCAGCACCGCGGGCACGACGTAGGAGTCGCAGGCCATCCTGCGGATCTGCGCCGCCGAGTAGGACTCCTGCCCGTGCAGCAGCCCGTACCCGGTGCCGTGCTTCAGATCCTCCAGGGTCACCGACACCATCACCGTGAACGGTTCCCCGGCCTCGGTGGGCCCCTCCTCCGGGCACCCGGCTGCCACTCGTAGGACTTCGGCGAACGCGTCCCCTTGGCGTTGGTACTTGTTGCGCCGGTCGGGTTCCTCGGTCGTGCTGTGCGGTCTCGCCCGGGGCTCGATCAGGCCGGTCAACAGGGCCGCGGTTTCGGTGTCGAGGTCGAAGGTGCCGTGCAGGCGTCCGCCCCGGGTTGTGCGCCAGTCCAGGAACCGCTCCGGCCGGGCCAGTTGGTCTTCGGTGGGTGGGTTGCCGTCCTGGTCCAGCCGGGCCACGATCTCCCGCCCCAGCGCGGTCACCGTGTGCGGCTCGTGCTCCCGCGCCGCCTTGGTCAACAAGGCCTCGGCATGTTCCCGATCAGGCAGGCTCACCGGTTGTGGGAACCTGGCCACGGTGGCCCGGATGCTCTCGATGTGTTCGGGCCCGATCGCACCGTCGGCCGCAACCTGTCCCACCTCGGGCAGCTCCGGCTCCAGCGGCACCCCGGTCGGGCCGTACCGCACTACCACCGCTTGGGCGTGCGCGACGCGTTGCCGGGCGTCGTGCGGGTTGATCCGCAGCACCTCCCGGGCCAGCGCGGCCACATCGCGGTAGCCCTTCCGTGCGGCGGTGTTGCGGCCGTCCAGTTCGGCCAGGACCGCCAGCTCCCGGGCATAGTCGGCCCGCCGCCGCTGTTCGATCTCGCCCAGCGCGGCCAGTAGTTCCTCCTCGCCCATGCGGGAGGTGTCGATGCCGAAAGTCCTGCTCACAGACTCACCATACGGTATACTCGACCGTATGTTCGAGTCGCGATCGGGTGATTGTCGGGGATAGCGCGCTTTCCTGGTCCTCGGCCAGCATTCCGGCGAGTTCGCCGGTGCGGGCAGGGTCGTCCAGGTCCCAGCAGCGAGCTGCTGGGCGGGAGCACAGGTCGTGTGCTTCGTCGGGTTCCACCGTGGTGCGGCCGGCGACCGCGAGCCAGCGCTCGCGTTCACCCGCCGGGGCGGCGACGACGGTCCTCAGCCGATGCGGTATGCGCGGAGGCGGGGTGCTTGTCCGGCGAGCATGTCGAGCTGAGCACGAATGTGCGTGAAGTCGGATTCGGCGCGCAGGTTGAGTGCGATTGCCGCGGCACGTTCGGTGGTCTCCGCGAATGCGGTTTCCGCGGCACGAAGCAGCTCCGACACCTGCCACGCGGTCTGACCGGGTCCGGAGGGTACGCCGGATTCAAGGCTCTCACCGAGTTTCGCCAGCCGTAGCGCCTCGGTCAGTTCACCGTCCAGGGTTTCGCCGATGCGGGCGAACCAGTCCCGGCCCGCGCCTTCGGGGGTCGCGGCGACGATCGAATGGTACGCCGCGACCGAGTTCGCGCAGGTCTCGAACGAGCGTGCCCAGCGTCCGGACGGGTGAAGGCCGTGCCCGGCGAACCGGGCGGTGTCCGCCTGGTCCGCCTGGGTCTCGCGGGCGAGACGCCGCTCCGCTTCGGTCGGTGTGCGTAGCCAGGACCTCGCGACGAATTGAGCGAGTACCCCGGTAAGGCAGCCGAAGACGGCTCCGGCGGGTACGAACAGGATGAGTCCCGCGACGAAATTGGCGACCGCGGAGTTGTCGGCGAGCGAACCGGTCGGGGTCGCCATCAACCACGATGCCAGGCCCACGCCGAGGATCGCGCCGAGCATCCCGAGTATCGCCCAGCCAGCACGCGCCAACGCATGGTTGACCGGACCTCCGCGCAGTGCCATCCGCTCCCGCCAGTCGACGGAAGCGGGCTGCCGGCCGAGTCCCCGGCGTGCCCCGCGCGTACCTCGTGCCATCGCGACCTCCCATTCGCCATCTCGGACGGCCACACGGGCCGCCCGGTTCCTGCCGCGGCGAACCGGGTCACGCCAGTTCGGGCACTAACCGGTTGTCCCGATCGGCAGTTCGGCGTATCCGTTCATGGTCAGCCGATCCCTGCGGACCGGTTCCGCGGCCGTGGCCAGACCGGGGAACCGGTTCAGCAGCACCGGAAATGCCACCTGTGCCTGTATCCGGGCGAGCGCCGCGCCGAGGCAGAAATGCGGGCCCGCGCCGAAGCTCAACGGTTGGTTCCCCGGACGTTCCGGGAGGAATCGGTCGGGTGCCTCGAACCGGTCGGGATCCCGGCAGGCCGAGCCGAGCAGCAGAATGGCCTCCCGGTGCCGGGCGATTTCCACCCCGGAGATCTCGGTGTCCGCCTCGGCCCAGCGCGAGGTCACGTGCACCGGCGTGTCGTAACGCAGCATCTCCTCGACGTAGCTGGGGGCGAGTTCGGGTTGGTCGCGCAGGGCGGCCATGGCGTCCGGATGCGCCAGCAACGCGGCGAGGCCGTTGCCGAGCAGGTTGCTGGTGGTCTCGAACCCCGCGGCCAGCAGCAGCACGAGGTTGGCGGTCAGTTCCCGCCCGGACAGCTCGCGCTCGGTCGAACCGTCGACCAGCGCGCTGATCAGGTCCGATCGGGGCGATCGGCGACGCTGCGCCACCTGCTCCGCGAGGTAGTCGCGGAGTTGGTCCGCCGCGCCGTCGGCGACCATGATCTCGTCCTCGTTCGGCATCGCCTCCAGCGCGACCGAAAGCTTCGTGACCTGCGTACGCAGCCAGGCACGATCGTCGGCGGGAACACCGAGCAACTCGCCGGCGACCGCCACCGGCAACCGAACCGCGAACTCGGCCATGAAATCGACCGGTGCGCCGCCGGCCCCGAGCTCGGCCAGCCGCCCCGCCGCGGCGGTGGCCAGTTCGGTCACCGTGTCCCGGAGCTCGGCGATCCGGCGCTGGGTGAACGCGTGGCCGGCCAACTTGCGGAGACGTTCGTGCGCGGACGACGGGGCGAACAGCATCGACTCCCGCAGCAGCGCGACCGAGGAGTGCTCGCGCCAGCCGGGGAAGCTCAGGTCGAGGTAACCCTCGTGTTCCACCTCGAAGATCGGGTCGCGCAACACCCGGTCGCAGTCGGCGTACCGGCTGAGAATGACGAAGTTCCCGAACGGGAGGACTGGTGCCTGGGTCCGCAGGACGTCGTAGTAGGGGTAGGGATTCGTGCGGCCGGTGGTGCTCAGCAACGCGCCGACGGCCTCCTGCGGGCCGACGTCCACCGGATCAGCGGCCGGCATCAACGACCCTCCTGCCTGGGCACCGTCATTATCATCTGCTGCCCACCGCTGGCGACCATGCCCGCCTCCGGAGACCAGACCTGGGCCCGTGCCCCGGCCAGGCCGGCGCCGGTTCGCAGTCCCTCGGAGTCGATCAGCAGCCAGTCGCCGGTCGGTGTCGCGCCGTGAAACGTCAGCTGCAGATCCAGTGTCGGAGCGATGAACGTCAACTCTTCGGCCGGGAAACCTTGTGCCACGGAAGGAAATCCGATGATGTCCATGGCGATCACGGCCCGGCACGCTTCCAGCCACGGGTCCTCGGGGAAGGCCGCCTGCGGAATGAATCGTACCCATGCCTTGCCGTTCGGCTCACCCGCGGGCCGGTCCGGGCCGATCGGTGGTTCGCCGACCGGACGGATCTCGTAGTTTCGCCACAGTGGAATCGGCTTCCCACCCGCCGCGGCCACGCGTTCGGCCATCGTCGGCAGTTCGGCAGGCGGTGGGACCTCCGGCGCGTCCCGCCACTGCCGTTCGGGCCCGTCCAGGTTCGCGGCCACCGTCCAGACGGAGGCCTCCACGATCGGCCGATCGTCCTGGAACATGCCGACCCGCAGCGCCTCCGCCCGCCGTCCACTGCGGAGCCGGGTCACCCGCAGTTCCACCGGGTCGAACGTCGCGGTGCCGAGGAAGCTACAGGTCACGCTGGCCGGCCGGGCCAGCGTCGTGGCCGCTCCGGCTGCGCGCAGCGCGATGGCCGCGAGGTAGCCGCCGTTCGGACCCCACATGGCCCAGTCGGGTGACAGGACGGCTCGGTAGCGGTCCTGTCCGGTCGGCTCGACGGCGGTATCGGAACCCAGGTTTCCCATGGCCCCTTCCTAACTGAGTCGGCATACCCGGGCAAGCGCGGCGGGCCTCGTTTCCGGCGAATGTCAGCGCTGTGCAAGGCGGGGGGTCGAAAGTCGAGGGCGACTCATTCGATTCTTACCTTGTTCGCCTCACGATGGCGTGCCGGTTACGGAGACGTGCATGTACGACGAGAGGACACCGGTCCTGATCGCCGGTGGCGGGCTCGTGGGCCTTTCCACGGCCCTGTTCCTGGGGCAGCACGGGGTGCGCCCGTTGCTGGTGGAGCGGCATTTCGGTACCGCGAACCACGCCCGCACCCCTGGCTACAACCCGCGCACCATGGAGTTGTTCCGCTCGTGCGGGATCGAGGACGCGATCCGGGACGCGGATGACTGGCCCGTCGAACGAACCGGCATTCTGTGGGTGGAGACACTGGCGGGCGAGGAGATCGGTTGGCTGGATCCCCCGGAGTTCAAGGCCGATCTGAGTGCCTTCGCCGAGGTGAGTCCCGCCGGCTGGGCGGTCTGCAGGCAGGATCGGCTGGAACCGGTGCTGCGCACGCATGCCGAGCGGCTCGGCGGGGACCTCCGGTTCGGGACCAGGATGGTCTCCTTCGAACCGGATCCGGACGGGGTCACCGCGGTGATCGAGGACAGGGAGAGCGAGGCTCGCCGTACCGTTCGCGCCGACTACCTGGTGGACGCCGAGGGGACGAAGAGCGAGATCCGGCGGTTGCTCGGAATCGAGCACGCCGGGGTCGGCGTGCTCGACCGCAGGGTGAGCATCTGGTTCCGCGCCGATCTGAGCCAGGCCCGGCGCGGGCGGGGAATCGTGCTGTGCATGGTCCGCAACGCCGAGGTGACCGGCGCACTGCGGGTCACCACCGGCGACCAGGCCGCGCTCACTGTCAGTTACGATCCGGGCAAGGGTGAGGGCCCGGAGGACTTCACGCCGGAGCGGTGCGTCGAACTGATCAGGGCCGCCGTCGGGATCCCGGACCTGCGGGTCTCGGTGGAGATGGTGAGCCCGTGGGACCTGGCCGCCGGAGTCGCCCACCGTTACCGGCAGGGACGGGTCTTCCTCGTCGGTGACTCCGCGCACATCATGCCGCCCGCCGGCGCCTACGGCGCGAACACCGGCATCCAGGAGAGCCACAACCTGGCCTGGAAACTCGCCTTCGTGCTCAACGGTGTCGCCGACGAGGTCCTGCTGGACAGCTACCAGGCCGAGCGGCGACCGGTCGCCGAGCTCACCATGCACGAGACCGTCGCCAGATGGCGTAGCTGGTTCGCCGCGGGCCCCAACCCCGGAACCGAGGCCGCGCCGGTCCGGTTGGCGGACGATCTGGCCCTGATGTTCGGGTACGGCTACCGCTCCGCGGCCGTACTGGCCGAACAGGACACCCGGCCCACGCGGGCGGGGCGGGATGTCGAGGACGTCACCGCGGAGCTGACGGATCCGCGGGAGCCGACCGGCGGCCCCGGTGTCCGTGCGCCGCACGTCTGGTTCGATGACGGCACCTCCCGGGTATCGACGACGGACCTGTGTCGTTCCGCGTTCGTCCTGCTCACCGGCGTTCCCGGCGAGGCGTGGCAGCAGGCGGCGCGACGGCTGCGCGAGCGGCTCGGCGTGCCGCTGGACTGCTACCGGATCGGGCAGGGCGGCGACCTGCGGGATATCGAAGGGCGCTGGCCGGACACCTTCCGGATCGGCGAAGGGGGAGCGGTACTTCTGCGGCCGGACGGGTTCGTCGCCTGGCGGGAACGGGACGGGGGCGCGGCCGGGTCCCCTGAGCGGGTGCTGGAGCGGGTACTGCTCCGGTTGCTGCGCCCTGATGGCGACACGTCCTGACGGGAGCCGCGGCCCTGGTATAGATTCGGGCATCCTCTAGAGTGACCCGCTCCCATTAAGGGGGATGTCGTGAAAGCTCACGTCGGCCTTCGAGGCGTCGGCCATGCCGTCGGCTCCGCCGTGCTCGACAACGCCGAGGTGGCGAGTTCGCTCGGCCTCGGCCCGGGATGGCTCACCGACCGGACCGGAATCGTGGAGCGCCGCGTTGCCGGCCCCGGCGAGGATGTGCTCGGCTTCGCCGGTGCGGCCATCCGCAACGCCTGCCAGGACGGAGCACTCTCGCTGACCGAGATCGGTCAGGAAACCGTGCTGATGCACACGCAGGTCGGTCCGGTATCCGTCGCTCCGCCCGCCGCGCAGCTCCTCGCCGGCCGGCTCGGCTGCGCCGAGCTCAGGGTGGTGGGTATCGACGGGATGTGCGCGGAGCCGATCGCGGCGCTCGAGCTGGCCCTGTTGATGTTGCAGGCCCGCCGGTGCCGGCGGGTGATCCTGTCCACCGCGGCCGACTTCCTCTCGCTGATCGATCCGCGAGACCCGGACACGGTCGGACTCTTCGGCGCGGGCGCGGGCACGATCATCCTGGAGTCCGAGGCGGAGGGTGACCCGAACCTCCTGGTACACAGCCTGTACTGGGAGACGCACCCGCAGCACGCCGGCCTGGGAGAGGCTCTCGTGCTCGGTACCACGCAGCGGGACACGCACGCCTCACTGGACGTCAGTTACTACACAATGGACGGTCAGCGGCTCGCCAAGGTCGCCATCCGGACCTTGCCGCAGGTCCTCAAGCCCGTCCTCGACGAGGCAGGGTGGACCCTCGAGGACGTCGATCTCGTCCTGGCGCACCAGCCGAACACCAAGATGCTGGAGATCGGCATCCGGGCGCTGGGGCTGGACGCGGACATCGTGCCGATGCCGGTGCGCTGGCTGGGCAACCTGGGACCGGCAAGCCTGCTGGTGAACCTGTCGCTGGCCCGCGCGGAGGGCAGGCTACCTACCGGCACCAAGGTGCTGCTGATCGCGTTCGGCCTCGGGTTCTCCTGCGGAGCCGCGGCCGTCGAACTGTGAGCGGCCGCGGCGCCGGGGCGGTCGGTTCCTACCGCCCCGTAGCCGATCCTTCTCTCGGCGGTGTTACCGGCCATGCCGCGCACCTAACCTGAAAGACGGCCTGCTGGGACGGGGTCGGACGCGGGCCGGTTTCACGGTGAGAGGTCGGACACCCGACCGTTGACGATCGGGGGCACAGGTGGCTCAGCGGCACAGGCGACACCCGCTTCGCACCGAGCCGGCGGGGCTCAGGTGGGTGCGCAGTTCGGCGAGCGACAAGGGCGGGGACGCAGGAGAATGCGTCGAGGTCGCGCGCCTGCCTGGCCGCGTGCTGGTGCGGGACTCGAAATGCCCGGGGCCCCGGCTGGCCTTCGCCCGGAACGCCTGGTCGGCCTTCCTGGACACCTGCACCCGGCAGGAGTTACCGGACTGATACCGGGCCACAGCCGGGCCGACTCCGGCGGCGCCCCGCTCCACTGGCCGGGACCCGACCTTGGGTTCTGACCAGGGATTTCGTGCTGTTCCAGCAGCCTTTTCGGAAGCTTCCCCTCTGCATCGAGCAGGCTGCGTTCGGGCAATGAGCCCGATCGCAGCCTGATACCCGTCCAATCGACAGCTAACGAAGTGACGGCAGTCACCAGGCGTGCTACCTTTCTGCTAGGTGGCAGATTGCCACGTCGACGACGGGAGGGTATTGGATCATGACGAGGGCGCATTCCCCGCTGGGCAGCCAACGGCGCCTGCTGGCGGCCCTGCGGGAGGCCCGGGACGCCCTGAAGCTCACTCAGAAGGATGTGGCGGAGGCGCTCGAGTGGTCGGTGTCGAAGCTCATCCGCATCGAGAACGGCTCGGTCGGCCTTTCGATCACCGATCTCAAGGCCTTGTTGCTGCACTACGGCATCACGGACCGGGACCGGGTCGAATCTTATGTCGAGCTCGCTCGGGAAAGTAAGCAGCCCGCGTGGTGGGACCAGTACCGGCGCACCTCGCCGCCCGAGTTCGTCAAGTTCCTGGGGCTGGAGGCCTCCGCCATCCGCATCCGTCAGTTCCAGTTCCGGCTCGTTCCGGGGCTGCTGCAGGTACCCGCGTACACCCGTTCACTGGTACTGGACTGGTCGGGTGACAGTGAGAAGGCCGAGCGGGGGGTGGTGATGCGGCAGACCCGGCAGCAGCGGCTGGCCGACAAGGAACTGGATCACTACTTCATCCTGGACGAGTCGGTGCTGTACCGGCGGGTCACCGAGCCCGACGGATGGCGGGAGCAACTGGACCACCTACGTGCGGTGGCCGGCCAGCCGAATGTGCACATTCAAATCCTGCCGTTCAAAGTCGGTGTGGTACCCGGAATGCAGAGTTCGTTCGCCATTCTCGAACTCTCCGATCAGGTGAACGACTACGCGCTGTCCTTGGAGCAGCCGGACCATGACGTCCTGTTCGACGACAGTGCGAGCGCGGAGAAGATCGCCGACTACGTCAAGCTGTTCTTCGGGCTGGAGAAGGCCGCACTGCCCGCGGAGGAGACCCCGCGAATGATCGATCGGGCGCTGGCCAGGCTGGAGGAAGAATGACGAGGTAATCACTAAGTGGGCGGCTTCTGCTGCCACAGAAGCCGCCCGAGCGGCAATGCCCACCTGACTCACCGTGTCCGCGGGGCCGTGAGCGTACTGCCAGTCATCAGCATACGACCTCACGCCTCCGGTGGCTGCCCCCGTCCCGGTTAGTGGTCGATGATCACCTCTTCGAGCGGGCGGCGGCACCTCGCGAAGCCGAAACCGTCCCCTGGCCGTGCTCACCCGGCCGCGGCGGCGCAAGCCCGTACGGCGACGGTGCAACACACCTCGCCGTTTCTGGAGGAACTCAAGTGAAGGTCACAATCAGCTATGCCCACGACGACTGGGGAAGGGCGATCAGCCAGGCACTGGTCGTCGCCCTACGGCAACGTGGTGTGGACGTTCTTTGGGACCGCGACCTGCCCGCGGAGAACCCGCCTTCGCTGCCCGAATGGATCGTCAACGGGATCGCCGGGAACCCGGTGATCTGCGTACTGTCGCCGGACTACGTGCGGCGGTTCGGTCGCGGCGACGGGTCCGCCGACCGCAAGGGGGTGCTCTTCGAGAGCCGTATCCTGTTGCGCCGGATCTTCGACCACACCGAACCGGAGCACTGCCCGGTGGTTCCGGTCGCCGACCCCGGGTTCTCCGCGGATCTCGCTCCCGTGGTGTTGAAGAACCTGGTGATCGCCCGCTTCGACCCGGTGAGCGGCGACGGGGTCGACGTGATCGTGCGTCGCCTGCTGCGGCTTGGACACCTCCGCGGTGCCGAGCCGGAGCCCGAGCCCGCCGAACTCGAGCCCCGCGACATCCCGCAGGTGGCTCCCCGTGCCACGCACCAGGTCCTGCGCGATCTCGAGGTCGCCTCTCCATCTACAACGGACGGACTGGAACTGGTGCGGGAGTGGCTGTCCTTCGCGGCACGGGAGGAGCCGTGCCCGGTGGATCTGGTCCGTGGCTTTTCCGCGATCGAGCGGATCATCAAGTCGGCGGGGGACGCGAACCTGATGAGCGTGGTCTCCGACCACTGCCTGAGCGCCTTCTCCGCCGGTCCGCTTTCGGACCAGGAGAAGAAGCTGAAGGCGAGAATCCTGATTCGCGGCAGGGCCTGGCACCTGTACCGCGGCCACGAGTTGCGCGCGGCGGAGCAGGCCGTGCACGAGGGAGTCGAGCTCGCGAAGGGGTGCGGTGACCGGTGGTCGCTCGCCCTCGGCAGGGGGTCCCTCGGTGCGCTGCATCGCGCCCTCGCCGCGGACGCCTACGGCAATGCCGCCGACTACCACCTGGACAAGGCCGAGGACAACGCGGAGTCCGCCATCACGATGTTCACCGCCATGGCGGGGGCCGGCTACCAGGCCGGGGTCTGCACCAAGCTGCTGGCCCAGGTGTGGTTCACCAAGCACCACCGGGGCCAACGCGGCGCGCTGCGCCAGGCGAGCAAGCTCGCCGACCGCGCCGTCTGCCTGCTCACTCCTGATCGCGCCCGGCAGTACCACGACCTGCTGATCCTGCGCGCGGAAATCGCCGTCGCGCGGGGCGAGCTGACCAGGGCGCGGGAGTTCGTGGACAGGGCGATGAGGTCGCTCGGCCGGTACCAGAGCGATGGGGCGTCCTATGTGGAGCTTCTGGGCTGCGCCTACCTCGCCCGTGCCCGACTGCAGCTGAAGGAGGACGGTCGCGACGCGCAAAGGGACGCCATGAAGGACGCGGAGACCGCGCTGAAGTTGTTCTACGAGCTCGACATCCCGTACGCCGTTGCCGGCTGTCGCTGGCTGCTGATCAGGCTCGCGCCGGAGACGGAGGGAATCTATCGCGGGGATATCAAGATGGTCGAGCGGCTGTTTCCCGATCCGCGTGAGCGGCTGCGCGCGGTCGAGGAGCGGGCACGGCGGATCGAGGAACGGGCGGGTAACCGCTGGAGCAGGCAGGCCGAATGGCAGGACATCGTCCGGAAGGTGCGTCATCACGACTGAGCACGGTCGCGTTCAACGTTCGAGCAGGTGCCCCACCCGCTCGGCGTCCGCGCGACGGTGCTGGGCCGCGTAGAGCTCGCCGGCCCGGCGCAGCGTACGGAGGCCCTGCCGGCGGCGGCCACGGTCCAACCGGACCGTGCCGAGGTGCTCGGTGACCTCCGCCTCGAAGAAGTCGTTGCCCTGCCTGCGGCACAGCTCCAGCGCCCGGGAGTACCGTTGCTCCGCCTCCTCGGGGCGGCCGGTCCGCCCGGCGATCAGGCCGAGGTTGTCCAGGGTCACCGCCGCACCACCGGCGTTGCCCTGCTCCTCGTGCAGGGCCAGTGCGGCGGCACAGTCCCGCCACGCGCGGTCGTGGTCCCCGAGTTCGGTGTGCTGGCGGCCGAGCGCGTTCAGCGCATGCGCCTCACCCACCGCGTTCCCCGCCGCCCGGTACCGCTCCAGCGCCCCGGTGGCGTGCCGGACGGCTCGCTCGTGATCACCGCGCAGCGAGTGGAGCCGGGCGAGGTCGTGGTGCGTGTGTGCCTGCCCGATCGGATCCCCGGCCCTCGCGGCGAGCGAGAGCGCGAGGTCCAGGCCGGGCAACGCCTCGTCCAGCTCGCCCACCCTGCTGAGCGCCCTGCCGAGTTGGCGGTGTGCCAGCGCCAGCACCTCGGCATCGCCGATCCGCTCGGCCGCCGCCACCCCCGTTCGCGAGGTCTCGACGTTCTCCGCCAACCTGCCACGCAGGTACTGGTAGGTGTCGAGAGCGCGGGACAGCTGCCAGGCCCGCTCCGCCCAGCCCAGCTCGGCCGCGGCCCGCTGCGCCGCCCGCACCTGCTGGTGCTCGACGGCGAACCAGGCCAGCGCCCCGGCCTCGTCCGCGGGCCGGTCCGGGGTGACCCCGGCCGTGCATGCGGGGAGCTCGGTAGGGGTGCGGTGCGGGTAGAGCAACCGGTCCGCGGTATGGGCGGAGTGCAGGTAGAAGTCCACCAGGCGCCGGTTCGCCGCCGCCGGCTCCGCGGCAGGGTCGAGTGTCTCCGCCAACTCCGCTGCGTACAGCCGGATCAGGTCGTGCATCCGGAAGCGATGTGGCATGTGCTGGTGCACCAGGTTCTTCCGCTCGAGTGCACGCAGCTGCCGGGCGGCGAGCTTCGCGGGAATGCCGAGCAGGCTCGCGGCGGCGGTCAGCCCGAGATCCGCGACCGGCGCCGTGCCGAGCAGCCGGAACCCGCCTGCCTCGTCCTGGCCCAGCGCCCGATACGACCAGGACAGCACCGCGCGCAGGTCGGCAGAACCGTCGCCGGCGTCGAAGGCGTCCAGGCGTTCCCTGGTGTCCCGTAGCTCGTCGGCCACGACCGACAGCGGCAGCTCCGATCCGGCTGCCGCGCGTGCCGCCACCAGGGCCAGGGCAAGGGGCAGCCCCGCGCAGCAGTCGAGCAGCATGTCCACGGCCCGCGGATCCGTGCGCACCGGATCGGCGCCCACCCGCGCGGTCAGCAACTCGCGGGCGCCACCGCGGGACAGCACGTCCAGCCGCACCGAGCTCGCCCCGCGCAACCGCAACCCGGCAAGGCGGTTGCGGCTCGTCACGAGCACGGCGCAGCCCGGACCGGCCGGCAGCAACGGCGTGACCTGGTCGGTGTCGGCGGCGTTGTCCAGCACCACCAGCACCCGCTTGCCCGCGAGCACGCTGCGGTACAGCGCCGCCGCCGCGTCCAGGGTCACCGGCAAGGCGGCCGGGGCCACCCCGAGTGCCCCGAGGAAGCCGTGCAGTACCGACAGCGGGGAGGCGGCTTCCCCGGACGGGCCGAAACCGCTCAGGTCGGCGTGGAGCTGCCCGTCAGGAAACCGGTCGAGCTCGCGATGCGCCCAGTACAGGGCCAGCGCGGACTTGCCCACCCCGCCGATGCCCTCGACCGAGAGGAGCACCATCTCCTCCTGCGCGGAGCCTCGGTCCAACACCTCGGTCAGCTCCGCAGCCTCGCGTTCCCGCCCGACCAGCCGTCGAGGTGGGAGCGGGAGCTGCCGGGGCACCCGTGCCGGCCGTGACGTGTCCTGGTGCAGGTGCACCCCGCCGAGCACGGTGCCCGCCTGGACGACGGTGCCCGCGCTGTCGAACCAGGCGGCGTTGCGTGCCGTCGCGTTCACTCGTCGGCCCCCTCGCTTCCCGCCTGCTCGGCCCACCTTCGATGGTCGCCGCTTCGGCCCTCCCGCGCAGCGGCTGGACGGGTGGATACGGTCGGGGCACGCGCCGTCCGGTCACCGTTCCTCGTCGAAGTCCTCGGGGCGGACCTGCTCGAGGAGGTGGCGGAACCGCCTGACCTGTTCCTCCGCGGAACCGGGCTCCGCCGGCGTCGGCGTGTCCGCGGGCTCGTCCTCCGCGGGCCGCCCGTTCTCCGTGACCTCCAACTCGACGGCGGCAAGTTCGAACACCGTCTCGGCGACCTCGATCCGAGCCCGCGCGCGTAAGCCGATGGCCACCGCGTCGCTCGGGCGCGCCGACACCCGCGTGTCCTTGTCCAGCACCAGGTCGGCACGAAAGATGTTGTCCCGTAACTCGGTGACCTCCACGCGCGTGACCCTGCGGCCAAACGCTTGCAGCACGTCGCCGATCAGTTCGACGGTGCTCGGCCGGATATTCTCGATCCGGTCCTTGGCGGACAGCACGGCCTGCGCTTCCGGCTTCCCGACGGAGATGGCCAGCCAGCGCCGTTCCCCGGTGGATTCCCGCAGCAGCATCACCGGTGACTCCCCGCCGGTCAGCAACGCCACCCCGTGCACGTCGACCGGCACCACGAGGTTTCACCCCACTTTCACCGTTCCGTTGTGCGTTCGACCCGTCGACGGTTACCCGCATCCGCCGAAATCACACCGCGTAGGGCCGTCCCCGGGCACCGGGTACGCATGGAAGGAACCGCGGGCAGGATTCGCGATGTCAGCTATGCGGACCGGTGAGCAGGTCCTCGCCGACGCGATCCTTGCAGACCTCCACCGAGTAGGCCATCAGGCCCGGGGCCTGCGCGTCCCGGAAGTGCCGCTGGATCGGCGAGCTACGCAGGTACCCGGAGCCCCCGCCCACCCGGACACCGAGTTGCGCGATGTCCCGCGCGATGTCGTTGGCCAGCGGTTTGGCGCGCAGGGCCGCGGCGGCGAACTCCGGTGAGCCCTGGTCGGCGAGCCATCCGGTGTGCCGCGCGTAGAGCGTGGCGGATTCCAGCCGCAGCTGGGCGTCGGCGGCATCGAACCGGAGCCATTGCATCCGCGCCAACGGTTCGCCCGTCGTCGGGATGGTGCGTGCCCTGGCGTGTTCGACCATGGCGGCGAGCGCGGCGTCCGCGATGCCCAGCGCGAGGAACGGCAGACCGGCCGCGATGTGGTTGGGTTTCGGCTCGGTGGGCGGGAGGCACTGGCGGTTCGCGGGAAGCAGGGTGCCGTCGAGATGGACGAGTTGGCTGCGGCTGGCCCGCAGGCCCATGGTGTCCCAGATCGGGATGTAGCTGACCGTGTCATCGGGGGCCAGGCCGAAGAAGGCGGGCCGCCCCTCGACGAGGGCGTTGACCAGGAAGTGGTCGGCGATCTCGCAGCCGGAGACGAATCGTTTGGCTCCGGTCAGCCGGTAGCCGCCTGCCACCGGTTCCGCAGCCTGCAGGGGCATCAGGAACATGTTCCCGCAGCCGGGCTCGGACAGCGCGTTGGCGAACCGCTTGCCCGCGCGTAGCTCCCCGGCGAAGAAACCTGCCGTGCTCGGTGCCGACATCTGCACCAGCCCGGCGGCCGCCCCGATGTGCATCAGCCAGATGCACGCCGTCGAGGGGCAGGCGGCGCTCAGAACGCGGACGATCTCACCGAACGAGCGGAAGCTCAGCGCCTGCCCGCCGTACTCGGTCGGAAGTGTCGCGAGGTCGAGCCCGCTGGCGTGCAGGGCACGCAGGTTCCGGGTCGGAAGTTCGGCGCTGTCGTCGAGCTCGGCCGCGGTCGCCGCGAAGCCCGCGGCGAGTTCGGTCGCGGTGGCTACCCAGCTTCGCTCGTGCGCGGGCGGGCCGAGCGGGTGGTCGTTCAGCATGGAGACCATTCTGGCTTGCGCCGGCCGAACCGGATCCGGTTCACCGCCCGCGACGTCGAGGGGGGCCCGTATGGTGACCACCCGACGAGGTGAACGATATTCACGATGGAGGTTGGGCGTGGCCGTGGAGCTGCTCGGCGGGCGGTACCGGATCGAAGGCCTGCTCGGCAGGGGTGGCATGGGGGACGTGTACCGCGCGGTCGACACCGTGCGGGATCGGCCGGTCGCGCTGAAGCTGCTGCCCGCCTCGGCCGACGAGCACTATGCCGGCCGGCTGCGACGCGAGGCCGAGCTGGTCTCCCGCCTGGCGGACCCGCACATCGTGGAGGTGTACGACACCGGCGACGGTGACGGCCGGTTGTACCTGGCGATGCGCCTGGTCGAGGGTGCCGATCTGCGCCGGGTGCTGGCCGGCGGCCCGCTGGACCCGCGGCGGACCGTACGCATCCTCTCCCCGGTGGCCGCCGCGCTCGACACCGCGCACGCGGGCGGGATCGTGCACCGGGACGTGAAGCCGTCCAACATCCTGCTCGGCCCCGACGAGGACGCCCACCTCACCGACTTCGGCATCGCACGGCCGCTCGAAGCCGACGCCACCCGGCTGACCCGCACCGGCAGCTACGTCGGATCCCTCGACTACATCGCCCCGGAGCAGCTACGTGGGCAGGATGTCACCGGCACGGCCGACGTGTACTCGCTGGCGTGCGTGCTCTACGAGTGTCTCACCGGCAAGGTACCGTTCCCCGCCGACGACCCCGCCGCGAAACTGGCGGCGCAGCTCAACGACCCCCCGGCGGCACCGTCGGTGTTCGACCCCACCGTGCCGCCCGCGCTGGACATGGTCGTGGCCACCGGGATGGACAAGGATCCGCAGCGACGGTTCGCCAGCGCCGGTGAGTTGCTCGCCGCCGCGACCTCCGCACTGGCCGAGGAGTCCCCGGCAGCGGAGGCCGAGCCCACCGCACCCGGAGGTCCCCGAGACCAGGCGCAGGACGCCGTCGTGCGTGCCATCGTGGCCGTGTCCGCGCGGCGGCAGTGGCTTGCTGGGCTTGCCGGGCCTGCCGGGCCTGCCGGGACGGCCGACCCCGACGCGAACCCGCAGGTACGTGCCGGCGAGACCTGCCCCTACCCCGGGCTGCGCAGCTTCGGCACCGGTGAAGCCGCGTGGTTTCACGGGCGGGACGCCGAGATCACCGAACTGCTGGTGCGGCTGACCCGGCAGTCGGTGACCTCCGGCCCGCTCGTGGTGGTCGGCGCTTCCGGCGCGGGCAAGTCCTCGCTGCTGCGGGCCGGCCTCTTTCCCGCACTGGACGAGGCGGGCGCGCAGTGGCCCCGTGTCGTCCTGACTCCGGGGGAGCGGCCGGTGGACACGCTCGCGACCCGGCTGGCCGCCGTGACCGGCGCCGACCCGGCAGCCCTCGCGGCTCGCGCCCGTGAGCACCCCGAGTCCTTCGGCGAGCACTGCAGGCCGGCCGTCGAGCACGGCGCGGGCGAAGGCGCGCGGCTGATGATCGTCGTCGACCAGTTCGAGCAACTGTTCACCGACGGAGCCGATCCGGCCGAGCGGGCCGCGTTCGCCACGGCGCTGGCCCACGCGTGGCCCGCGACCGTACTGCTGGCCCTGCGCGCCGACTACGTGCCGGACTGCATCGGGTTGGAGCCGCTGCGGACCGCGCTGGACCACCCCTTCGTGATCGGCTCGCTCGGCACCGCCGAGTTGCGGCAGGTGATCACGCTGCCCGCCCGCGAGGCGGGCCTCGAGGTCGAGGACGGCCTCGTCGACCGGCTCATCGGGGACGTCGGGGCACGCGATGGCTCTCCGGTCGAGCACGGCGTGCTGCCGCGACTGGCGCATGCCCTGCGCGAAACCTGGCACAACCGTGCGGGCACCGTGCTGACGCTCGGCGGGTACCAGGCCACCGGCGGCGTCGACCGGGCGGTCGCGGTCAGCGCCGACCAGCTGTACCAGCGGCTCGAGGCCGACCGCGCGGCCGCGATGCGGGCGGCACTGCTGCGCCTGGTGAAGGTGTTGCCCGACGGCGGTCTTGCCCGCCGCCGCGCCGATCGCGACGACCTGGACGAGCAGGCGCTGGCGGATCTGGTCGAGGCCCGCCTGGTCGGGGTGGACGACGAGGGCGTGCGGCTGTCCCACGACGCGTTGCTGACCGCGTGGCCACGGCTACGCGAGTGGGTGGAGGCGCAGCGGCAGGACATCCTGCTCCGGCAACGGCTGGACGAAGCCGTGGCGAACTGGCGGGAAGGCGAGCGCGACCGCGGTGACCTGTACCGCGGTGCGCGGCTCGCCACCGCGCTCGAATGGGCCGACGGTCAGCGGGAGCTCACCGACGGTCAGCGGGAGTTCCTCCGCGCGAGCAGGCGGGAGCAGCAGCGCTCCACCCGGCGGCTGCGCGGCGTGGTCGCCGGGCTCGCCGCGCTGCTCGTCGCCGCGCTCGTGGCCGGCGGGATCGCCGTGAACGCACGCAACGAGGCCGACCACCAGGCGCAGGTCGCCCTCTCCCGGCAGCTCGCGGCCGAATCGCGGGCACTGTCGGAATGGGATCCGGTGGGCGCGCGGCGGACCGCGCTGCGGGCGTGGCGAGCCGCACCTACCGCGGAGGCCCGTGGCGCGCTGCTCTCGGCCGACGGTCTCACCCATCTGGCCGGCTTCGAGACCGGGCTGGACCCGGTCACCGCCGTGGACGCAGGCGAAGGAGGGCGGCTGATCGCCGTGGCCGGCGCGCGCGACTCGGGCGGCAACACGGTCGTGGTGCGCGACACCGCCGCGGGCGGTGCGATCGGGCTCGAAGCCGACCTCGGCGAGGACACCGTGCAGGCCGTGCGGTTCTCCCCGGACGGCTCGCTGCTGGCGGTGGCCGTGTTCGGTACTCCCGGTGTGCGAGTGTGGGACGTATCCAGCGGGCGGCTGGTCACCGAACTCGAGTCCGCCGGTGACGTCATCGGGCCGATCGCCTGGCACCCGGACGGCACGGGTATCGCCGCGCAGGCACTCGTCGAAGGGACCAGCAGGATCGGCGCGTGGGATCCGCGCACCGGCGAGCGCGGCCGGTGGCTGGCCGATCCGGCCGCGGGAGACGCCACCGCGTACACCGTGGCCTACGACGAGTCCCGGTTGGCCACCGGCCGCATCGACGGCAGTGTGGAGCTGTGGAACACCGCCACGGGCGAACGGATCCTGCGCGGCACCGCCCATCGCGACGCCGCGGGGCCGGGCCAGGACGGCATGCCGGTGGCCGTGGCGCTTTCCCACGAACTGCTCGCCTCGGCCAGCCCCTACGACGACCGGATCCGGTTGTACGACCTGGCGAGCGGCCGGCCTGCCGGGGACATCGCGGACCGTACTCGGGCGGCGGGTGACGCCGCGCGGGGGCCGGGAATCCTCACCTTCTCCGGCGACGGCGCGCGGCTGCTGACGGTCACCGGCGGGCGCGTGATCGTCTGGGACCCGATCGACCGCAAACGCCTCGGTGAGTACGCGCAAGGCCGCGGGACCGGCACGAGCGCGGGAAGGACGATCACCGCGCTCGCGGTCACCGCCGACGGGAGCACCACGGTGTCCGCGCGCAAGGAGGGCCGCGTCGACTACTGGCGTCGCACCACGCCCTGGTACGAGGCGCCGCGTGGCTCGGTGCTCGGCGTCGCTTTCGATCCGAACAGCGGGCGCGCCACGGCCGTGGACGGCGCCGGCGAGGAGCACACCTGGGACTGGCCGAGCGGCCGCGCCGCCGGCGAGGCAGGCGAGCTGACCGCACCGGGCATGGGGGTCGCCTACGCCCCGGACGGCACACGGGTCACCGGCGCGCTCGACGGCGTGCTCACCGTCACGCCGCCCGCGGGCGAGCCGGCGAAACTGACCATGGACGGCCACCGGTTCCGGGGCAACCTGGCGATCTCGACGGACGGGTCGCTGCTGGCCGCGGCGAGTGAGAACCCGGAAGGCGCGAGCAGCGGTGGACGCGTGTATGTCTGGGATCTGGCCGGCGGCGAACCCCTCGCCGTGCTCGAGCTCGATGCGGGTTCGGCGTCGGCGCTCGCCTTCAGCCCGGACGGTGCCCGGCTGCTCGCCGTGAGCAGCAGCTCGGCGTTCGACCTCACCGGCGAGAACGGGGCGGGCGGCACCTCGGTCACGCTGACCACCTGGCGGACCGGGAACCTCGAGGCCCCACCGGACTCCGCCCGGATCGAGGACGACGTCATCGACGCCGTGTACTCCCCGGACGGTCGGAACATCATCGCGGCCTCGGTCACCGGGACGATCCAGATCCGGGACGCGTCCACCGGGGAGCTGCGTCGTGACTTCGGCACGCATCCCTCCGCGGTGCGGGCGCTCGCGCTCGCCCCGGACGGCAAGACGCTGGCCACCGCCACCACCGACGATTCGGCCGTCTGGCTGTGGGACCTCGCCGAGGGCACGTTGCGCGCCAGGCTCACGTCGGGGCGGGGTTTCGAGATCAACGACCTGGCCTTCTCCCCGGACGGAGCGGCACTGGCGAGGGCGGGTACCGACGCCGCGGTGGCGTTGTGGCGGGTGGACACCGAGCGTGCCGTCGAACGGATCTGCCACGACCTGGTCGAAGCGGGCACCGGGGACACCGGCGAGCTGGGCTGCGGCTGACGACCGAGCACCCGGCGGGGTCGTCGGGGCGGGCACCGGCCGCCCGCGGGCGGCGCGCTCCACACCGTTCCGACCACTCGCGATCCCGACGCCTTTCGCTCATGGTCGCCGACCCTAAGCGGCGCCGCGCGTCACCGGGACCGGAACCTTCCGCTTCCGGCGCGTGCCGCCGCTCGGTCATTGTCTGCCGCGACGAGACGAAAGCGGTGAATGATGACCGAAGACAACCGTTGGCCGCCGGCAACTGGCGGCGACGTTCCGACCGTGGCGTTCCCGCCACCCAGCGCGCCCCGCCGCCGATGGCGATGGGTGGCGCTCGGCGTGACCGCCGTGCTGCTCGCCGCCGGCGGGGTCGGCGGGTACCTGCTGTGGTCGGAACCGGTGCCGCACACGTGGGAAGGTGAGACCGTCGCCAAGGCCGGCGGGGTACTGCGGGCGGCCGAATGGGACCTGGCCGCCCTCGCGCAGGACCGCGACGGGGTGGTCAATGACGACACTCGCTGCTACTTCGCCGCCGAGGGGGAGCCGGAGGGCGACGCGGTCGCGGTCCGGCCGGAGGTGTGGTGCGGTGCCGTCTACCTGCCGGACTCGGAGCAGGGCGCGTACTGGCTGCGCACCGACGTCAGCAAGGGGGAGCGCACCGATGGCGGGGTGCGGTTGGAGGTGGCGCCCATCCCGGAGGGCGCGCGGACGCAGCGCCTGCCCGACGGCGTGGAGCTGTCGCGGCCCGATGGGCGGGACCCCGCCGGCGGGGACGGCGGCCTGGTCGTCCCGCCCGCGCCGCCCGCCGGCGCCGACCTGCTGCGGCTCCTCGAACCCGGTGCGGCACAGCGGCAGGGGATAGCCCCGCCGAAGGCCGAGGAGCCGGTCGTGATGCGAGGTTGGGGTTACGGCGTCGAGATCACCGGCCACGGCGAGCTCGACCGGTTCGGCCGGGGCGAGGCGGTACGCGCGCCTGCCCAGGGCCACCGGCTGCTCGCCCTTGCGATCACCGGGATCGAGGGCGAGTCGGCCGACGCCGAGGTGGAGCGGCTCATCCTGGAAAAGGGCGGCGAGCGGCAGGCCACCAGGGACACCTCGCTGCGCGTACGGATCGGCGAGGACGAGCGCGCGCTGCCCGGAGCCCGGTCGCTGTCCGCGGGCGCCGAGCGGGTGCTGCTCGTGTCGGTGCCACGGGGCGCCGGCACGGCCGACCTGGTGCTGGCCGAGCGGGGGCTGCGGCAGACCGTCTCCCTGGTCACCGGCGAGGCGGGCGAGGACAACCCCGCGGTGCTGGGACGTGCGGACGTCAGTACCGATCTGGCCTCGCTGAGCGGGGAGCTGACCGTCCGCGCGCGTGCCGGGGACCGGTTCGCCGACAGCACCGCGAGCTACCAGTTGGTCTCGGCCCGGCTGGCGTACTACCGCGGCTACGGTGCGCGGCAACATGCCGCCAAGGACAGCGCGTACCTGTTGCTGTGGGGTGACATGGAGGTGTTCGACGAGGGCAGGAGCCTGATCCCGGAGTGGATCACCATGCGGTTACCGGACGGGAGCACGCGCGAGGCGAAGAACCTCACCGACCGGGACGACTACGTCTGGATCGCGATCGAGGTTCCGGCCGACTTCACCCACGGCACGCTCGTCTTCAAGGGCGCGCTGGAGTTCGACAATGGAATGTCGGTTTCCGTCGTGCGGGAGAAGGAAGAGAAGCTGTCCATTCAGGATTAGGTCGAACTCGAAGATGAGGAATGGACATGGGAAACACCACAAACGACGGCTTGCGGTACGGCGGTGCGGCGATCGGCTTCGGTGCCATCGCGATCGTGGGCATCCTGGTACTCGGTCTGATGTGGACTTTCGGCTGGGGATGGTTCAGCCAGACCACCGCGGAGGCTCGGGGTGAGACCTCGCAGCGCGAGCAGACGGTGGCCGACGGCGGCTACCGGATCGCCTCCTACGAGCATTTCTTCGATCTCTGCGCCGGTATCCAGGGCAAGGAGCGCACCATCGCACGGCTCGAAGCCGAGCGGGAAACGGCCGATACGCGGCGGGTGGAGCGGATCGAGGCCACCCTGACCGCCCTGCGTTCCGGCCGCGACGCTTCCATTCACAGCTACAACGCCGACGCGCGCAAGCGTGGCACCACCGGCCAGTTCCGCGCCTCGGAGCTGCCCTACCAGCTCGATGTCGACGAGGAGGAGACCTCATGCGAGGCATGACAAGGAAGGCGGTCATCGGCGCCGCCGTGGCGCTGGCCGCCACCGGCTGCACCGAGGACAGCTCGCAGGACCACGAGCTCGCGCGGCAGCAGAGCGGCTACGACCGGCTCACCGCGGCGCAACCGGCGGAGAGGATGAGCTACAGCCCCACCAGGGCCACCATCAACTACTGGATCGAGACCTGGGACGAGCCGGACAAGCTCGCCTACGTCTACCTGCAGGCAGGCAACGGGAAGCTGGTCGGTTACTACATCTTCAAGGGGCTGCCGGTGTCGTACTGCGCCTCGCTCACGCCGACCTACCGGTGGGAGAGACACGGCTCCAACAGCTCGCGGGTGCCGGCGCCCGCCATGGACGGCGTGTACTACACCGGTGGGGGCTCCTGCCAGACCTACTACGGTCGCGACGCCACCACCGACTCCTACCTCGAGTACACGGTGGGCACGGGGATCAGCGCGCTGATCTACGAGCAACCGTTGCCGCGTCAGGACATCGAGCCGCTCGGGTTCACCCAGGTCGAGGATGTGCCGCGATGAAGGGCGAAGAGGAGTCCACGCGACCGCCGCTGGGGTCACGGCGGGAGGCGTTGCGCCGCCACCACAGGTTCACCCCGGTGCTGGTGATCGTGCTCATCGTCCTCACCCTGCTGAACGGCTACGCGCTGCTGCTGGGTATCGAGCTGGTGACCGAGGAGGTCGAGCACGGCGGCGATATCGCGGACCTGGAGCTGCAACTGGGCATGCTGGCGCTGGTCGAGTCGGTGGTGTCGGTGGGCGCGCTCGCCGGGGTGTGGCTGCGAAGGGTGCGGGGCGTGTACGTCTACCTCGCCGCCAAGGTGCTCACGCTGGTGTTCGGCTTCGCGCTGGCGGCGGAGTACGTTACGCTGCCGGTCGTACTGCCGCTGGCGCTGGGCGGCGTGTTGTGGTGGGCCGCGAACTCGGCCGGTTGGCGGCTCGACGGGTGGGCCCGGTGAGCCGCGAGGGGGTGGCGACGCTGCGAGTCATGGTGCGCTCACCGGAGCTGCATCCGATCGCGCTGTCCGTCGGCGAGCGCCTGGTGTTCGGTCGCGCACCCCATCGAGGAGGCCGCCAACCCGACAGGTACGCGGTCTCGATACCCGGCTGCGCGCCGCACGTGTCCCGGGTGCTGGGTGACCTCGCGGTGACCGAGACCGGGGTGCGGCTCACCTGGCGCGGTGTCAACGAGGCGATGCTGTCCAGCCTTTTCGACGCCCCTGGCGGCGCGCGCAGGGTCACCCTCGTCCGCGGGATGTCCATCGCGCTCGACGACGGCAAGAACGAGCTGGTGGTGTTCGCCGGTGGGCGGTCGAGCGACCTCGCGCTCACGTTCGTGGTGTCCGGTGGCACCCGCCACGGCGAGTTGACCGAGCTGCCCTCCGGCGGTGGCACGCGGGCGCCGGTCGCGGCGCCCACCGCGGAGGCACCGGAGGCCCTCAGCCGTCATTCCAAGGTCTGGTTCGTCGCGCTCGCACTGACCGAGCCACTGCTGGCCGGCGCCGACGACGAGCAGCGGGTGCCGACGCATCAGGAGATCCACCAGCGGGTGCGCTACTGGCGGGGCGGTGACGCGTGGAACCTCGCCGATCCGCGGCGGGTCGACGAGGCGATCAAGAAGATCTCCCGGATCGCGTTCGGCGAGTCGCTGGATCCCTACACGGCCGCGCGCGACGGCAGGCTGTTCAACGCCCGGTTCGCCGTGGCCAAGCGGGCCGCGCAGCGTCGGCTCGTCACCGCCGACGACCTGGACGAGGTCGAACGCGCCGCGCGGCGGCGCGCCGAAGGCTGAGGAACGGGTGCGTGCGGTCGGCCGTCGCGGTTCCCGCACACCGGCCGGTGCACGGAGTTCGGCGACATCCTGTTCCCTCAGCCGGTGGGGGTGGAAAGCTGGACGTACTCGGGTGTGTCGTCCAGGCGTACTCGCAGGATCGGGACCGCCTTGCGCACCGGGTCGCCCCGGTCGTCGAACGAGATCATGCCGCTGGCGCCGGGGACCGCCAGCTCGCCGTGTAACCGGTTCTTGGCCTGGAGTACGTCCTTGGCCGTCACCTCGGCCGGTGCGGTGCGTGGGATTCCGCGGATCGCCCACACCACGGTGAGCACGGCGTCGTGAGCGAGGATGGCGATCCCGTCGTCCAGCCGTTCCTCCGGGAACACCGCGCGGAAGCAGTCGGTGCAGTGCGGCTCCTGGAAGCTCGCGATCGCCGCCGGGTTGAACGCCTGTGGCTCGGTGGCCCAGGCGTCGGGGTGGGCCAGGCCGGGACCCAGCACGGTCACGTTGGCCTCGAGGCCCCGGCGCATTTCCGGGCTCGGCGGCCGGATCAGGGCCAGATCACCGGTCAGCACGGTGATGGGGCGATCCAGGCACGGGCGCTGTGCCAGTTCCGCGACGAACGCGGTGAGGTGGTTCTCGCGGCCCGCGAAGTACACCACCTCCGCCTCGTTCCCGCAGATGTTCGGCATCATTTGCAGGAACGTGTTCTCGATCCCCGGCAGGCTGGAGTCGTACACCTCGGTGCGGCCGACGATGTGGTGCGTGTCGTCCTCGAACGTGCCGGTGAATGCCTCCACCAACGTCTCCGGATACAGGTCGTCGGGGTTGATGTCCTGCACGATCGTCGCCGTGTGCGCCGTGGAGCGAACGTATTCGGCGGCGGCCGTACCGTAGGTGGAGCTGGTCGGGGAGACCCGCATGAACCCGGGGATCTCGGAGAACTCGTCGGCGGCCAGGTGGGAGGCGATGACCGGGATCTGGTTCCGGGACAACCGCTCCATGGCGTCTCGCGAGGTGTCCAGGCTCAGCCCGATGCCGGTGACGGCGACCAGGCGTTCGTCCCGCACCCGTCCGACGAGGTCGTCCACCACGGGCTCCCAGTGGTTCAGGCGGCTGCCGGGGTTGGCCAGCACCAACCGGATCAGGGGCAGGCTTCCCCAGGACCGGGTGGTGTTCGCCCGGTGCTGCGCGATGTAGGCACCCTGGAGCTGATGCCGCACCCACTCGGCGGACAGGATGTCGTTCTCGGCCAGGGTCATCGGCAGCATGACCGCGATGGTCACGTAGGGCTTGCCCGATCCGGCGACCGACTCGTTCTCCGCGCGGATGTCCTCCTGCACCCCGGTGAGTTCCGGGGAGAACACGTAACCGCCGTCGGTGACGCCGATGCATTCGGCGTGCTCGCCCCGTTTCTCCACGCCGGCACCGCACCGGCGCCCGGCTTCGTCGATCTCCGGCACCACCACGAACACGGCGACGAGCGCGACGGCGAGCAGCAGTACACCTCCACCTGCCACCATCCACTTCGACCAGGTCGGCCGTGGTGGTCTGATCCGGTCACCCCGTGCGGTCATCGGTATCTCTCCGCCCTCTCGTGCAACAGGATTGATCCCCGTCCGCGGCCGTGAGCAAGCTGGTGGAAGCCGCCCTCGATCGTCGAGTTCAGCGTCCCGCCCGGGTCGCCGAGCGGGTCCCCCGCGATCCACAGCGAGACCACCAGCCACGAGAGGGTGGTCTCCAGGTTGCCGTCGGCGTCTCCGGCGTGCGACTCCAACTGGTCGTACGGTTCGGCCGTCTTGACCAACCGGTTGGGCGCCGCGGTGATGATGTCGAGCTCGGCGAGCCACGCCTCGGCGGCGGCCACGTCGAACTCCGCGTGCCGGCCGTCGACGAACGGCTTGCCAAGGTGCGTGACCACCGCGGCGACGTTCTCCAGCGCCAGGTCGTGATAACGCGCCGCTACGCTTCGGCCGTTCTTCTCGTAGAAGTCCCGGCATCGGGTGTGCACCCGCTCCCAGTTCAGCGGGTGGTCCTCGTCACGGGAGGCGAGTTCCTGCAACAGGATTCGGCGCAGCCAGGGGTGCAGGACGTACTGGAGCTCCTCGTGCCCCGGTTCCGCACGCAACCACAGGAGGTCGCCGAGCTCCTTGAACAGCGCGCCTTCCTCCGCCGGGTTGCGCAGGTCGACGATGTCCTTGTGGAACAGCGTCTCCACGTCGCGCGCGGCGCTCGCGGTGACCAGATCCTGCCGGCTCGGCACGGAGAAGTCCTGCGTCAGGTAGGCCTGCGTCGCGCCGAGTAGAGTCGTCTCCGCACCGCCCTCGACCGGGACGCCTGCCTGCAACGTGGTACGGAGGTTGCCGGGGTTGCGGGCGTCGTAGCGATGCGCCACCGCGGCGACGACATCGGAGACAGCGCCCGGATGACCGTCGGTGAGCCGGTACAGAAATCGCGGTAGCCGGGACGTCGGGTGGATGTCGCCACGGGCGGCGATATCCACCACGTCGTCCTCGGAAAGGGCACCGAGTTCGAGCAGGTACCACGGGTACCACCGTGGCTCCGGCTGGGCCGACCCTGCCGCCCAGTCCGACTCCACATCGGACGGCTGCCGCGGGGCCGGTGCTCGCAGGCCGTTCGTCCGCTGCGCTGTCGGTCGCCTCCGCGGAGTGGCACCACGTTGCGGAGTCAGCAGGGACCAGCTCTCGTTCCAGTTCCGGTTCCACCTCCGGCTGGTGGCGACCACCACCAGCGGGTCGGGCTCGCCGCCGCAGCGGTGACGAGCCTCGGTCAGGGCCCGCAGGAAGGTGTGACCACCCGGGGTGTGCGCGTTGTCCAGCAGGACGACGCTGTTGAGTGTGCGGCGAGAACGGTTGATGCCGTGGTATGCCTGGCGTAGGTCGGCGAGGAAGGCGTCGCAGAAGGTGGCGTCGACAGCGGCGCGGTCCTCCTCGTCACCTTGCGCGTGCTTGGCGATCTCGATGAGGAAGTCCTCGTGGTTACCGGTGCCACCGGGTAATGCCCTGATCTTGCCGATCAGGCGCCGCCGGTCGTACCAGCCGAGTCCGCGCAGCAACAGGTCGGTGGCCTCGGGCCAGCCTTTGAGCCCACCGGCAGGGGCAACCCCGCCGGCGAGACGCACCACGTCGACGATGGCCTCGCGATTCTGTTCCAGGGGTTGGTTCTGCGCCAGCAGCTCACGGATCTTGCGCAGCGCGGTTCGGCGGTCGTGCAGCTCCACCGGGGCGCTCAGCACGAGCATGCACAGCCACAACCGGGGAAACGCCAACCGGCCGAACTGCTTTCGGTACCGGCCGAGATCGAACGCGAGGTGCCCGAGCAGCTCTCGGGGCTGGATGTTCTCCCGATCGTGCCGCTCGAAGTCGAGGTAGGCGTGCGGGAGCTCCGCGCAGCGCGCGGCCACCGCGTCCAGCAGCGCCGACTTCCCGGTGCCCCGCGCACCGAGTGCGACGACGACGGGCAACGCACTGCTTCGCCCGTCCGGACGAGCCAACAGTTTCTCGACCAGTCCGCCGGTAACCGAGCCGAGACCGGACAAGCGGGGTACGCCGGCAGGCATCGGCCCCCTTCCACGCGCGGCTCCCCATTCCGACCGCGCCACCGTGAAGCGATCACTATAGGCGGTCGGTGACCGGAGGTGCAGCGACTTCGGAGGCAACAAAGGCGAAGCCGAACCGGTCGAACGCACGAATCTCGGTTGTTCCTGCTGGCAAACGGGGCATTCACCGGTGCCCATGAAAATTGATTACCATGATAACCGATTTCGTGTTAACCGATTCGGCCTAAGGTTGGTACCGTGCGTGGTCGAACCAGGGCCGAGGCTGCCGCTCGTCAGGCCTGCCACACGGTGCGGCCGCCGACCACCGTGCGCAGTACGCGCGCACGCAGGAGCGCATCCGGTTCTCCCTCGAACGGGTCGACGTCGAGCACGACGAAATCCGCCAACAGTCCCGGTCGTAACACGCCCAGGGCCGACTCGGCGTGGCAGGCCCACGCCGAGTCCGCGGTGCCGTGCGTGATCGCCGCCAGCAGCGGCAGCGCGAGATGGGGTTGCAGCGCGGGAAGCTCCGGGTTCAGGGCCGACTTGCGGGTGTGCGCGATGTACATGTTGGGCAGCGGCGGATGCGGTGCTGTCGGCGCATCGGTGCCGAGGACCAGGCGCGCGCCCGCCCCGGTCATCTCCGGCCAGGCGAACCCGCGCTCGGCCCGCTCGTCGCCGAGCATCGCCGCCCAGTTGTCCCGGATCGCCGGGTCGGCGTGCACCGGCTGCATGGAGGCTGTGACACCGAGTTCCGCCAACCGGGGCACATCGGCGGGATCGACGTACTCGAGATGCTCGATACGATGCCGGTTGAGTGAAGGTCCGTTGATCCGGCGCGCGTGTTCGAGGGCGTCGAGCGCGATCCGCACCGCACGGTCGCCGATGGCGTGCAGCGCCACCTGCAGGCCCGCCGCGTCCGCCGCGGTGACCACGGGGGCGAGCGAGTCGAAGTCCCAGATCGGGTCGGCGTTGTCGCCGTCGGCGTAGGGCTTCAGCATAGCCGCCGTACAGCCGTCGATCACGCCGTCCACCACCAGCTTGATACCGGTGACGCGGAACCGGTCGGAGCGGTGCCGCGCCGACAGGTCGGCGGCGTGCCGTACCTGGGCCAGTTGCTCATCCGGGTCGGGGCCGCGGGGAACGAACCAGTGCCCCACCATTCGTAGATCGAGCGTGCCCTCGCGCTCGGCGCGGTCTACTGTGGCCAGTCCATGCTCGTCGAGCATCATGTCCACCGCGCACGTCACGCCGCTGGAAAGGTACGCGGTCGTCGCTTCCCTCAGGTGACGATCCCGGTCGGCATCCGCGGTGGTCTCCGCGAGGAACCGCCAGGCGAGGTGTTGGGCGGCGGTTTCCTCGAGGTGCCCGGTCGGTTCACCGGTGACCGGGTCGCGGACGATCCGGCCGCCGGGTGGGTCGGGTGTGTGCCGGGTGATGCCCAGTTCGGTCAGCGCGGCGCTGTTCAGCCATACCGAGTGGTAGTCGTTCGCGTCGAGGTACACGGGCCGATCCGGGATCATGTCGTCGAGCAACGTCCGGGTCGGCCTGCCGTCGGGCACGGCCGAGAACAACCAGCCACGGCCGAGAACCCGCGGCGCGTCGGGATTGGCCTCGGCCCATTCCCGCAGCCGTTGCCGGATCCGCCGCGGGTCGTCGGCGTCGGTGAGATGTGCCCGCAGTCCGGCCTCCCCGGTCATCAGGACATGCGCGTGCCCGTCGACGAAGCCGGGCAGCACCGTCCGTCCGTCGAGGTCCACCCGAAGGACATCGGCCTCACCGTGCTTGCAGCGGACCGCGGCCTCGGCATCCGACCCGGCGAACTCGATCCGCCCGTCGCGGGTGACGAGCGACTCGGCCCACGGCACCGAGGCGGCACCGGTGAACACCCTGCCGCCGGAGTACCACACGTGATCACTCATAACGCCTCCCGGTAGCCACCCTTACCCGCCGGCCGCACCCACAGCACGGTCAGCACGGTATGCACCGCGGCCGTGACCAGGAAGGCCGGCAGCGATGCCGACGTGTAGGTGAACAGGCCCGCCGACGAGAACGTCACCGGGTTGAGCAGCAACGAGTAGGTCACCGCGCCGGCCGCGACGGCGAGGAACGCCGCCGGATTGAAGCCCCACCAGAACGAGTACCGCGAGACGCCCTCGGGCTCGTACAGGTCGCGTAGCCACAGGGTTCGGCTTCGTAGCAGCACGAAGTCCACCAGATACACCGCGGTCAGTGGTGCCATGACCAGCCCTACCCAGGCGATGAACTTGAAGAAGTTGTCGTAGAGGGCCGTGGGCCAGAACACCACGACGGCCGAGGGCAGGAACATGAGCGCCACGAACAGCGGCCAGGGGATTCGGCGCACCACGGACCCGCCCGCCCTGATCACCGCGAGCGAACCCGAATAGGTCTGTGCCACCATGCTCGTGACGTTGGCGAACGCGATGAACAACAGCGCCAGCACGCCGAGCACCACTCCGCCCAGCGGTACCATCCACATCGTCGGGTCGATCTCGCCGAGCGCGAGCGCGGCGAACGTGCCGATCAGACCGGCCACCACCGAGGCGGCGAAAAGGCCGATCATGTTGGGCCAGAAGGCCGTGCGCGGGGTGGTGGTCAGCCGTGCCAGGTTGCCCATGATCGTCCACCAGGAGAACCCGGTCGCGAAGCTCAGTTCCAGCGCGAGGGTGAAGTTCAACCGGTCGTCGCCGAGCGCGGCGACCGGTTGCGCGGCGCTCAACTCGGTCCAGGAATGGGCGCGCAGCAACGCGATCAGCATCACCACGGTCAGCACGGCGAGCAGCGGGGCGACGATCTTGTTGACCCATTCGATCGAAACCGGACCGCGCGCCACGATCAGCCAGGCCAGGAACAGCGCCAGCAACGACATGGCGACGACCATCGCACTGTCGGGGGCGAACGTGGTACCGAAGACCGAGTTCAGCACGTTGGTGACCGCGCGCCCGAACATGACAGCCAGCACCGCGTTCCAGCCGGCCTGCGCGAACGGCATCATGACGGCGATCAGCGTGCGCACGCCGTTGAGCCCGAAGACCGTTCGCAGGACGGTGTACTGCTCGACGCCGTACCTGGCCGAGGGCAGGCACGTCGCCGCCGCCATCAGGACGACACCCACCAGGTTGCCGATGACGGTGGCGGCGATGGCGGTCCTGACCCCGGCGAACATCGCGATCGTGCCGCCGGTGAGGAAGGCCCAGGTGGCGATCGCCAGCCCGACGTTGACCGAGGTGAACTGCCAGAAACCCCAGATGCGCTCGTGCCGCAGCACCGGAAGTTCGGTGAACCTTCCCACGTGCCCGGAGACTCGACCGGCGGCGGGCGGCGCGGGATCGGCGGCGGGGGAGTGGTCCGCCGGGGTCACCACGGGTAACCCCAGGCCAGCATGGCGGCGATGAGCGCCACCGCCAGCACGGCCAGCACGGTGAGGTCGCGGCCGGGGAGGCCGGTTCTGGCCGGATCCGGATGGGCCGGGTCGGCCAGCAGGTCGAGCCTGCGGTCGAGCTCCCGCCGGAACTCCGCGTCGTCCATCTCAGTCTCCGATCGGCCGAATGAGCGAGGTGTAGGTGTCGGGTCGGCGGGTGTCCAGGAACGGGAACAAGGCCAACCAGTCCCGCCGCTGGTCGAGATCGAGCGGGGCGACCAGCACCGCGTCGGCGTCCCGCGGAGCCGAGGCGAGCACCCGCCCGTAGGGGTCGGAGACGAACGACGAGCCGTAGAAGGCGAGGGTTCCTTCGTCGCCCCACCGGTTGGGGACCACCATGAACATGCCGTTGGCGATGCCGTTGCCGACGATGACGTGCCGCCACAGCGGCTGGGTGTCGAAGCGCGGGTGGTCCGGCTCGGAGCCGATGGCGGTCGGGTAGGCGAGTACCTCGGCACCGGCGAGCGAGTAGGCCCTTGCGACCTCGGGAAACCACTGGTCCCAGCAGGTCGGCAGGCCGAGCCGGGCGGTCGGCTTTCCTTCCGCACCAGGGAGCTCCACCACCGGATACGGGTCCGGCCCTGCCGGCCCCCCGCGGAAGTAACGGTCCTCGTAGTAGCCGGCGGAGACGGGGATGTGCAGTTTCCGGGTCCGGCCGAGCAGTCGCCCTTCCGGCGACACCAGGATCGCGGTGTTGAACCCGAGCCCGTCCGGCCCTTCCGCTCGCTCGTACAGCGAGGCGTGCACCGCGACCCCGGTGTCGGCGGCCGCTTTCGCGGCGAAGGAGAACGTCGGCCCGGTCTCGAGATCCTCCGCGGTGGCCGTCGCCTTGCCGGTGTCCGGGCGGATGTCGGCGGGATAGCGGGACAGGGTGAGCTCGGGCAGGAACACGACCTGTGCCCCGGCCATGGCGGCGGTGCGGATGCCGTCGAGCAGCACGGCCTGGTGCTCCGCGTGGTCGGCGTGCCAGCAGGTCTGCACGAGGCCGGCGACCAGCGGCGGACGCGTCGGCTCGGTCACCCGTGCCGGCGATTCGGGGACCTCGGCGGTGATCAGTCGCATGGTGGACTTCCTCGGGGTGGTGTGGCGGGCTGTTGCTGGGTGACGCAATGGATGCCGCCGCCGTGGGCGAAGATGCCGCGCGCGTCGACGAGCTCCACGGTGCGGCCGGGGAAGGCGCGGCCGAGGACCTCCGCCGCCGCGGCGTCCCGCGGGTCGTCGAAGGCGCCGAGCACGAGGACATCGTTGGCGAGATAGTGGTTGACGTAGGAGTAGTCGACGGGCTCGCCGTCGGGGTCGAAGGTCACCTCCGGCGCGAGGAGTTCGACCACCCGCGGCCGCCTGCCCCTGGCGTCGGTGCTCGACCGCAGGACTTCCGCGATCTGCTCGGACACCGTGAAGTCGGGATGCGCCGGATCGGTCTGGGTGTGCACCGCCACGACCCCGGGCCGCAGGAAGCAGGCAACCAGGTCGACGTGCCCACGGGTGCCGTAGGTGTGGTAGTCGCGGGTGAGGCCCCTCGGCAGCCAGATCGCGGTGCTGGTACCGAGCCGCGCGTGTATCTCGGCTTCCACCTGCTCGCGGGTCCATCCGGGATTGCGGCCGGGGTCGAGTTGGACGGTCTCGGTGAGCAGCACGGTGCCCTCGCCGTCGACCTGGAGCCCACCACCTTCCAGGGTGAGCGCCGAGCGGCGCACCGGGTGCCCCGCCAGGCCGGCGACGGTCGCGGCGACGCGGTCGTCGTCGGCCCACGTGGCCCAGCCCTGGCCGCCCCAGCCGTTGAACACCCAGTCCACGGCGGCCAGCCCGGTGGGCGTCGCGTCCTCGTACACGAAGCTGGGTCCGATGTCGCGCATCCACGCGTCGTCGAGCGGGATCTCGACCACGTCGACGTCGGCGCGCAGGAGTTCCTTCGCGATCGCCCGCTGCCCGCTTCCGGCGACCACGGTGACCGGTTCGTAGGCGGCGATGGTGTTGGCGACCTGCGCCCAGCGCCGCCTGGCCGCGGCGAGCACGGGCGAACCCGGCTCGCCGAAGGTGCCGTTCGGCGGAGGGAACGCCATCCAGGTCCGTTCGTGCGGGGCCCATTCGGCCGGCATCGCGGGCGAAGCAGTGGTCACCGGTTCACTCCCCGAGGCTGGTCATGACGTGCTTGACCCGGGTGTAGTCCTCCAGCCCGTACAGGGAGAGATCCTTGCCGTAGCCGGAATGCCGGAAGCCGCCGTGCGGCATCTCGGCGGCGAGCGGAATGTGCGCGTTGATCCAGACGCAGCCGAAGTCCAGGCGCCGGGACATCCGCATCGCGCGGGGGTGATCGCGGGTCCACACCGAGGACGCCAGCCCGTACTCGACGCCGTTGGCGAGGCGCACCGCCTCCTCCTCGCCGGTGAACCGCTGCACGGTGATGACCGGCCCGAACACCTCGTCCCGGACGATCTCGTCGCCGGGACGTAACCCGGAGACCACTGTCGGCGCGTAGAAGAAGCCGCGCTCGCCCACCCGCCTGCCACCGCTGTGCACCTCGGCGTGGTCGGGCAACCGGTCGACGAACCCGCCGACCTTGGCAAGTTGGGCGGCGTTGTTCAACGCGCCGTAGGCGACATCCGGTTCGTCGGGCGGACCGGTACGTACCGCTCGCGCCTTCTCGGCGAGCGCGGCCAGGAAGTCGTCGTGCACGCCGGCCGCCGCCAGCACCCTGGTGGCAGCGGTGCAGTCCTGGCCGGCGTTGAAGTACCCGGCTTCGGCGATGGTCGCGGACGCGGCCTCGACGTCCGCGTCGTCGAAAACCACCACCGGTGCCTTCCCACCGAGCTCCAGGTGCACCCGTTTGACGTCGGTCGCCGCCGCGCCCGCGACCTCGATCCCCGCGCGGACCGAACCGGTGATGGACACCTGTTGCGGGACCTGGTGCGCGACGAGCTCCCGGCCGGTGTCCCGGTCGCCGCAGATCACGTTGAGCACCCCCGGCGGCAGGAACTCCGCCGCCAACTCAGCGAGCAGGACGGTGGAGGCCGGGGTGGTGTCGGAGGGCTTGAGCACCACCGTGTTCCCGGCGGCCAGCGCGGGGGCGATCTTCCAGACGGCCATCATCAGCGGGTAGTTCCACGGGGTCACCTGGGCGCAGACGCCGACCGGTTCGCGCCGGACGAACGAGGTGAGCCCGGGCAGGTACTCCGCTGCCGCCTTGCCTTCCAGCACCCGCGCCGCGCCCGCGAAGAACCTGACCTGGTCGATCGCCATCGGAAGTTCTTCGCTCCGGGTGAGCGCCAGTGGTTTGCCGGTGTTCGCCGACTCGCAGCGGACGAACTCCTCGGACCGCGACTCCAGCGCGTCGGCGATCCGTAGCAGGGCGCGCTGACGTTCGGCCGGAGTGCTGTCCCGCCAGCTCTCGAACGCGGCCGCCGCCGCGCCACACGCTTCGTCCACATCAGACTGTCCGGACAGCGTCGAGGTCGCGTACACAGCTCCGGTGGCCGGGTCGACGATGTCCAGGGTGCGTCCTTCGGCGGAGTCGGTGTGCCGGCCGTCGACGAAGTTGCGGAAGGTCTGCTGCTCACTCATCGGTTCTCCGTGGTCGGCGGCAACTGCTGTGTGACGCATGGAACAACACGGAATCAGCAATGTCAACGCCAAAGTCGGAACGGAATCCGTTGTTTATGGCGACCATGACGCTGGATTCGCTTGGTGTCGGGTGTTCCCGTCGACGTCGTCCGGTCGGGCGTGGCGCCATGGCCGACGGCGGCCTCGGTGGAGATAATGCGCCGGTGAACAGGAAGACCCCCGCCGCCGAGCGCGCCTCGGCCACGCTGCTCGACGACACCTCCAAGCGGATCATCGAACACCTGCAACAGGACGGCCGCCGCCCGTACTCGACGATCGGCCAGGCGGTCGGCCTTTCCGAGGCCGCGGTCCGGCAGCGCGTCCAACGGCTTTCCGACGCGGGCGTGATCCAGATCGTGGCCGTCTCGGATCCGATGCAGGTCGGACTCTTCCGGCAGGCGATGATCGCGATCAACGTCGACGGTCCACTCGAGCCGGTCGCGGACGCGCTCGCCGAGATGGCCGAGATCGACTACGTGATCATCTGCGCCGGCCGGTTCGACGTGCTCTGCGAGGCCGTCTGCGAGGACGACGCCGGGCTGCTGGACCTGATCTCCAACCGGATCCGCACCCTGCCCGGTGTGCGCAACGCGGAGACCCTGATGTACCTCAAGCTGCGCAAGCAGTCCTACCAGTGGGGCACCCGCTGACCGTGGACCGCGGAATCCGTGGCTGTACCTGCCGCATGACATGAATTTCGTTGCAACTGACATGTTCGGCAACTGATTCACTTGCGCTGGGTCGATTTGTGTGCGATAAACGGAGATGACCACGCGGGCCGGGTGTCGAACCGGCGGCCGTACCGACTCTCCTGCGAGGGACCATGACTGTCACAGCCGCATCCACACCGGTCGAGGCCGACGACCTCGCCCGCTCGGCGGGCGAGCACCTGTGGCTGCACTTCACCCGGCACTCGAGCTTCGCCGACGCGCGGGTTCCGGTGATCGTGCGCGGCGAGGGCGCCTACCTCTGGGACTCGAACGGGAAGCGGTACCTCGACGGTCTGGCGAGCCTTTTCGCCGTCCAGGTCGGGCACGGGCGGGAGGAGTTGGCCGAGGCGGCCGCGCGGCAGACCCGGCAACTCGCGTACTTCCCGCTCTGGGGGCAGGCCCACCCGACCGCGATCGAACTGGCCGAGCGGCTCGCCAACGCGGCCCCCGGCGACCTCGGTCGCGTCTTCTTCACCGTCAGTGGCGGCGAATCCGTGGAAACCGCATGGAAACTGGCCAAACAGTACTTCAAGGTGACCGGGAAACCCACCAAACACAAGGTGATCAGCCGCTCGTTGGCGTACCACGGCACCTCGCAGGGCGCGCTGTCCATCACCGGAATCCCCGCCGCCAAGCAGGATTTCGAACCCCTGGTTCCCGGTAGCCTGCGCGTACCGAACACCAACTTCTACCGGGCGCCCGAGCATGGCGACGACTACCAGGCGTTCGGCAGGTGGGCCGCCGACCAGATCGCGCAGGCCATCGAGTTCGAGGGGCCGGACACCGTCGCGGCCGTGTTCCTGGAGCCGGTGCAGAACACCGGTGGCTGTTTCCCCCCGCCACCCGGATACTTCCAGCGGGTCAGGGAAATCTGCGACCAGTATGACGTGCTGCTGGTCTCCGACGAGGTGATCTGCGCCTTCGGCAGGCTCGGCCACGAGTTCGGCGCCGCTCGTTACGGGTATCAGCCTGACCTGATCACCACAGCCAAGGGACTCACCTCCGGCTACGCACCGCTGGGCGCGGTACTGGCCGGCGAACGGTTGATGGAACCGTTCCGGCACGGCACCACCACGTTCATGCACGGCTCCACCTACGGCGGGCACCCGGTCTCCTGCGCCGTGGCGACGGCGAACCTCGAACTGCTGGAACGCGAGAACCTCTACGAGCACGTTGTATCCAAGGAGGCTTCCTTGAGGTCCACCCTGGACAAACTGCGCGACCTGCCGATCGTCGGGGACATCCGCGGCGCCGGGTTCTTCTACGGCATCGAACTCGTCAAGGACAAAGCCAGCAAGGAAACCTTCACCGACGAGGAGTCCGAACGAGTACTGCGTGGGCACCTCTCCGGCGCCTTGCTCGAGGCCGGCCTGTACTGCCGCGCCGACGACCGCGCCGAACCGGTCATCCAGCTCGCCCCGCCACTGATCTGCGACCAGCCGCAGTTCGACGAGATCGAGCAGATCCTCCGCGACGCGCTGACTGACGCCTGGACGATGCTGTAGCCGAACCGGGCCGGTGCCGGGACGCGGTGCGGGGAGGCCGAGATGGTGACCGTGCCGCGGGGCCGGCCGGTCAGCGGTCGAGCTCCGGGCAGAGGACCAGCCGCTTGCCGTGCAGCTCGCCCCGTTCCAGCCTGGCGTGCGCTTCGGCGGCGGCGGTCAGTGGCGCTTCCTCGATTGTCCGGCCGCGTAGCCCTCCGCCGGCGAGCAGCCGGTTGATGGTGCGGGACGCTTCGGCGAGTTCGACGGTGGTGGCGTGTGAGATGGTGAAACCGACGATCGAGGCGTCTTTCAGGTAGAGCGGGCCTGCCGGCAGCACTGGCCGCGTCCGCAGCCCGGCAAGCAGTACGACGCGGCCGCGAAAGGTGAGCAGATCGACCGCGGTCTCCAGATCGTTCTTCCCTGACGTGTCAAGGTAGACGTCGACTCCTTGTGGACAGACGTCCCGGATACGTTGTGGCAACGCCGGATCGCGGTAGTCGATGACCTCCGCCGCCCCCAGCGCCCGGCAGTACTGCTCGTCTTGCGCACTGGCGGTCGCGATGACACGGGCGCCGGCATCGGCGGCCAGCACGACCAGCGCGCCGCCGACGTTTCCGGCCGCGCCCGCGACCACAACCGTTTCTCCGGCCCGAAGCCGGCCATGCGTGAACAACGCGAGATAGGCGGTGCCGGCCGGATGCAGCACCGCGGCCGCGTCCGCCGCGCGAACGGAGCCCGGCAGGTGGTAGAGCCGGTCGACCGGTACGACCGCCTGTTCGGCGGCGGCTCCCTGACGGCCACCGTGGCCGAGGCTGTTACACCAGACCCGATCGCCGACGGCGAACCCCACCGCGCCAGGGCCGGTGGCCGCGACCGTGCCGACCAGGTCGCGGCCGATCACGAAGGGGAACTCGATCGGGGTGCGCCAGGCACCCGAGCGGACAAAGGTGTCCACCGGATTGACCGTGGTGGCCGTGACATCGACCAGCACGTCGGTCGGCCCCGGCTTCGGGGCGGCCAGTTCACCGGAACGAATGTTCTCGGCCGGGCCGAGTTGATCTATATAGGCTGCGTACACGTCCACATGCTGCCATGCCAGCACGCCCGGCATGGAGTACCCACCGGCCGGAATCCGCGACTTGACGTACCTTTCTTACGCTCTTTGACCGGTGTGCGGGTGCGCCAGCAGGCTTCTGGCCATGAACGGACCCGCATCAGGGGTGCGATCGAGCAGTGTTGACCTGGACGTCAGGGGGCGGTTTGCCCGTGCCGGGGACCGGTCTCGACAGGCCTGTTACCCGGCTGACGCACGGTAGCCGCGAACGAGAAGGCGGACATATGTTTCTGCAGCGCGTATGGAATCGGGGCATTCGGCTTGGCACGCTCTTCGAGCGCGCGGCGGCCAGGTATCCGGCGAACTTCGTGGTTCTCGATCACGATCTCGACATCGCACCCGAGGTCGGGCGCCGGATGACCGTGACCGAGATCGCGAACCTGATCGATGATTTCGCCTCCCGGTTCTGGGCCGCGAAGGTCCGGCCGGGGGAGCGGGTGGTCATCTACAAGTCCAATGGCTTCGACATCTCGATCCTGGCCTGCGCCATCGCGCGGATCGGTGCCGTTCCGGTGTTGTTGTCACCGAAGCTGGATGGTACGACGGTCGCCGAACTGGCCCGCCGGGTGGATCGGCCGTATCTGGTGACCGATCAGACCAAGCTCGAACAGGAGCTCCCGGATTCGGTCTTCGAACTCGTGGAGCGGGTACTGCTCACCTCGGGAAGCTATCCGAACGCGACGGAACTGCGGTCGTTCGCCGGGGTTGAACGGGTCCCCGCCGTCCAGATGCCTCCCGAGCACCCGACACTGATCACCCACACCTCCGGGACCACCGGTGTGCCGAAACTGGCCGTACACACCGGACGAACCTTCCAGGCGCGCTACCGGCCGCAGGCTTCCGTGGTCCGCCTCATCCGCAAACACGATCCCCTGGCGATACACGTTTCCTTCGTGCACTCGCGGATGTATACCGCCATGCCCATTGGGCTGCTGCAAGGATTCCCCCTTGTCATCCTGGCGGATGACGACCCGGTGACCGTGGGCGACATTTTCCAGCAGGTGCCACCCGGAGTGATCGAGGCCCACCCCAACTCGTTCATGCGCTGGGAAGAACTGGTCGACGATCCACGGGATGCCTTTGCCAACGTCAGGTTCTTCAGCAGTACGTTCGACGCTATTCATCCAAGGACGGTGCACCTCCTGCTCAGTGCGTCGCGTCGTAGGTCGCCGCAGTTCGTACAGATGTACGGGCAGAGCGAGGTAGGCCCCATCGCCGGGCGTACCTACAACAAGAAACGAGGTGCCGACGCCGACGGGCGCTGCGTCGGCAGGCCCTTCCCCGGTATGACCGGTGTACGGGTGGTGAGCCGCGACGGGAAACCGCCTTCGAAGTCCTCACCCGGCTACATCGAGGTTCGCAGCGATGGGCGGATCGTGACCTACCTGGGCGAACATGAACGTTACGAGAAGCAGGCCAACGACGGTTGGTGGCGGATGGGCGACGTCGGCTACCGCACGAGATGGGGTTGCTTGCATCTGCTCGATCGCGAAGTCGACGTGATCCAGGGGATCGGCAGCACCCTGGCGATCGAGGACGCGCTGTTCGCCAGGATGGAGGAACTGGTCGAGGTCATCGTCATTCCGGGCGGAAACGGGGCAGCGGTTCCGGTGGTGTGTACCAAGGACGACAAACCGTTGAACCAGAGTGCCTGGAAGGCCGCCGTGGCGAACCTCCCGGCGATGTCGGATCCGGTCCAATGGAGGCAGGCAGATCTGCCGCAGACCGCGACGGTCAAGATCAAAAGACTCGAACTGGCCAGGCGGCTGGGTTCGGGAACGCAGAGTGGCTGAACTCGTTTGGGTATGACTGTCCTCCAGGAACGGGGTGCTGGTATGCGCAGCAGTCAGGTCGAGGTCTGTATCGTCGGCGCCGGCCCCAGAGGGTTGTCCGTTCTGGAACGCCTGTGTGCCAACGAGCGGAAGAAGCCCGCACAATCCGCCCTGACCGTGCATGTCATCGACCCGTGTACTCCCGGAGCCGGCGCCGTGTGGCGCCCCGACCAGTCTCGCCACCTTCTGACGAACACCGTGGCGTCGCAGATCACGGTCTACACCGACGACAGTGCGCAGATCGAAGGACCGATCGAGCCGGGTCCCAGCCTGTACGAATGGGCCAAGGACATGGCCGCGCTTGGCCCGCAGGGCACCCCCGACGACGAGATCCTTGCCGAGGCCCGCAACCTTGGCCCGGACTGTTATCCCACGCGCGCCTTCTACGGGCGTTACCTCCACGACGGTTTCCACCGGGTGGTGCTGCACGCGCCGGAGCACGTCACCATCCACGTGCATCGGTCGCGCGCCGTCGCGATGGCCGACACCCAGGGCATCACCGGCGGCCCGCAGGGCATCCGGCTGGAGAACGGCACTCGGCTCAACCACCTGGATGCCATCGTCCTGGCACAGGGGCACGTATCGGCGGGGCTCACACCCCACCAGGAGAGGATCGCGAGCCTTGCCCGTATCCACCACCTCAGCTATCTCACCCCCGCCAATCCCGCCGACCTGGACCTGAGCACGATCGAACCGGGCGAGACGGTGCTGCTGCGTGGCCTCGGCCTGAACTTCTTCGATCATATGGCGCTGTTCACCGTGGGCCGCGGCGGATCGTTTGTCCGTGAGGGGAGACGTCTGGTCTATCGGTCGTCAGGACGGGAGCCCGTACTGTCCGCGAGCTCGCGTCGCGGCGTTCCTTACCACGCCCGTGGGGACAACGAGAAGGGCGCCTTCGGCAGGCACCGGCCCCGGCTGCTCACCGAAGAGTTCATCGCGGAGTTGCGTGGTCGCACCGAGGACGGTGAGCGGGTGAACTTCAGCGAGGATCTGTGGCCACTTATCGCCAAGGAGGTGGAGGGCGTCTACTACGGCGCCCTCCTTGCCTCCTATGGCCGCGAGGGCGACGGTGAGCGCTTTCTCGAGCGGTACCTGCCCCTGCCGGAAGGTACGCAACAGGCCCGGCTGCTGGCCGAGTACGGCATCGGCGCCGACGACCGATGGGACTGGGACCGGATCTCGATGCCCTATCGTGGACGCGAGTTCATCGACCGCGACGACTTCTGGTCGTGGCTGCTGGAGTACCTGGCAAGGGACGTCCACGAGGCGAAGGCCGGCAATCTCTCCAGCCCGCTCAAATCGGCGCTGGACGTGTTGCGGGACCTGCGCAACGAGATCAGGCTCGCGGTGGACCACGGTGGCCTGGATGGCAACTCGCACCGCGACGACCTGGAGGGCTGGTACACCCCGCTCAACGCGTTCCTTTCGATCGGCCCGCCCGCTTCCCGGATCGAGGAGATGATCGCGCTGATCGAGGCCGGAATCCTGGAGCTCACCGGGCCGGGCACGCTGATTCGCATCGACACCGGCGGACGCGCCTTCGTCGCCGAGTCCAGTCTGGTGCCCGGCCGCCCGGTGCGGTCGAGGATCCTCATCGAGGCCCGGCTGCCCGTACCCAACCTGTGCCGCACGTCGGACCCGCTGTTGCGCCACCTGCTCGATACCGACCAGTGCGCCCCCTATCGCATCGCCGGATCCTGCGGGGTCAGTTACGAGACCGGCGGGCTCGCGGTCACCGAGCGCCCCAACCGGCTCCTCGACGTGGAGGGCAGGGCTCATCCGCGGCGCTTCGCCTACGGAGTTCCCACCGAATCCGTGCACTGGGTCACCCAGGCCGGCATCCGCCCCGGGGTGGACTCGGTGACGCTGCGTGACTCGGATGCGATCGCCCGTGCGGTACTTGCCCTGCCCCCCGTCGCGCACGTGCCCGCCGCGGTGCGGCCGCCCGCGTCCGAAACGGATCTCACCGGCGTGATCGTATGACCGAGCAACCGTGAGGCGGCGGCCCTGTGCGGTCCGGCCGGCTACACCGGCCTCGCAGGGAGGCATGACAAACCTGACGAACCCCGATCCGGCCGATGGCCGGTGCGGAGGGTCGCTGAGAGGATCTGGACATGAATGCATCCATTATCGAACAATCGCCGCTTTTCGAGCTCAGGGCCGATCTGCCCGTCGCGGCCACACCGGATGAGGTCTATGCGGTGGTCAGCGACCTGACCCGCAGCGCGGAGTGGAGCCCGGAATGCAAAGGAGGAGAGTGGATCTCCGGTGAGCCGTCGACGGTCGGGGCGATCTTCCGTGGCGAGAACCTGCGTAGCGAAGAAGTGGTTTCCTGGGCTCCGCTGGTACGCGGCACGTGGTACACCGAGTCCAGGGTCGTCGCGGCCGAACCCGGTCGCACCTTCCGCTGGATGATGCTCTCCCATGCCAAGGAAAGCCAGGACAGCGTCTGGGGCTTCGACATCGAGGCCGCGGAGGACGGCTGCGTGCTCGTCCACCACTTCCGGATGGGAAGAGCCACCGCGGGGATCCACAAGATCGTCGAGGAACTGGAGGAGACGGCACGGGAGCGGTTCGTCGCCGACTGGACGGCGAAGCTGAAGCAGGACCTCGACGAGACACTCGAGCACATCAGGGACGTCATCGTGACGACATAGCGGTCCGAGTCAGACTGATTGCCGAGAAAGGAAAGATGACATGGTATCGCTACTCCTGAGCAAGCGGCGCACCGAGCAGCGGTACGCACGGCTGCGCGAAATCGAGAGCATGGATGTTGGGACGCACTACACCCGTATCTGGTACCTCGCGATGGGAACCGAGTTTCCCTGGGACTACAGCCTGTCAGGGGCACTCGGTTTCTACAACAGTATCGCCCCGCGCGGTATCGCCGATATACTGGTGCGGACAGGCGAGCTGACGGGTAACACCCGGCGGCGAATGGAGCACCACGGCGCCATCAGCCTCGAAATAGCTCGGCGCGGATGCCGGGAGCCCAGCGGCAAAGCGGCGGTCCGGCAGTTGAACCGCATTCACCACAACGCCATCAAAAGCATCAGTACCCATGGGCACGAGTTCACCATCACCAATGAGATGTACCTGTTCGTGCTGGCCACCAGCATGCTCACCCAGATGCGGTGGGTCGACCGCCACGGCTGGCGCCCGCTGAGCGAACAGGAGCGCAAGGCCGCCTGCCTGCATTTCAGGGAGCAGGGCAAGAACATGGGTATGACCGGTATTCCCGAGTCCTACGACGAATTCGTGCGCCTGCACGACGATTACGTCGACACTCACGTCCACTATTCACCCGAGGCGGAAAAGCTCTACCGGGCGACACAGGATGTCATCATCGGGCCGCTGGTCGGATGGCTTCCTGCTCGGCTGACCACGATCGGAACCCGGGTCGCCAGGGCCGTCGTGCCCGCGCTGCTGACCCCGCACCTACGCAGGGCGTTCGGCGTTGCCACCCCTTCACCGTTGTTGCGCGCAGCCGTGCGCCTGGCCATCAAGGCGCGCTCGGCATATGTGCGCCGGACACCACCACGCCAACACCCGATCTATCCTGATCCCCTGCCCACCACGGATTTCCCGCAGGCAGACTATGAGTGGGCGCAGCTCGGGCCATCGCATTCCGGCAGTGCGACGCCCGGATGTGGTATCCGGCCCGCCTGAGACCAGCCGGCTGATGAGACCATCGGTCCGGCGTGCCGGAGCACTTCGTGCAGCAGATCGGCCTGTGCAAGGCAGTCTGCTCGCGGTGCCGCGCCCGCGTGTACGGCGGCGACGAAGGCGGTAACGGTGTTGGCCACCTGATCGTCCGGGTCCAGCCGGATCTCCCGCGGGCCGAACCGGTTCTCGAGGCGCAATACCGGCGCGTGGTCCGCGGGCGGGGTAAAGGCGCGGTCGACGGTGATCCGGCCCGTGCTTCCCCAGAGCTCGTAGGCATTGCGGTACGCGTGGTCCAGCCCGAAGGTCAGCTGCCCGCTGATCCCCCCGGGGCTGCGCAGCAGCGCCGAGCCCGCGGTGTGCACCGCGTAGCCGGTGCCCCTGGTGAGGGTGGCTCCCACCACCTGAAGGCCGGGGCCGAGCAAGTGCAGCGCGGCGCGAACCGGATAGACGCCGGTGTCCCAGAGCGCCCCGCCGTCCAGCTCGGGACGGTAGCGGATGTCGTCGCCCGGCAGCCTGGGGACGGCGAAGGCGGACTGGAAGGCTCGCAGCTCCCCAATGGCATCGTCCGCGACCAGCTGACGTACCCGCGCGTGCTGGCTGTGGTGGATGAACATGACGTTCTCCATCAGCGCCAGCCCGAGCGAGCCGGCCAGTTCGAACAGCCGGGCGGACCGGTCCCGATCCGTGGTCAGCGGTTTCTCAGCGAGTACATGCTTTCCCGCCCACAGCGCCGCTTCCACCCAGTCGGCATGCAGCGCCGCCGGCAGCGGTACGTAAACCGCCTGGACGGTGTCGTCCCGCAGCAGGGCCGCGTAGCCGTGCACCGCGCGGCAGTCGTACTCCTTGGCGAGTGCATCCGCCTGCGCCGCGTCCCGGCTGGCTACCGCGGCGACCTCGGTGTCTGCGGCCGCGGCGAAGGCGGGAAGCATGCGGTGCCGGGCGATGGCCGCACAACCCAGCACGCCGATCCGGACCGGCGCCATCACGCCGGCCGCCAGAGTGGGAGAATTCCGGTGGACAACGCCTCGGCCAGTCCGATCGCGTGAGTGTCCTTCTCGGACATGAGCGGCGCCTCGGTGAAACCCCATGGAAGCGCGAGATCCGGATCCAAGGGGTTGAGATCGATCTGCGTTCCGGGTACGAACATCGTGGACATGATGTAGCAGATACAGGTGTCCTCGGTGAGTGCGAGGAAGCCGTGCCCCACGCCCTCTGGCAGGTAGACCGAAACTCCCGAGGCCGCGTCGAGCACGGCCGAATGGTAACGGCCGAAGGCGGGGGAGCCCACCCGCAGATCCACCACGATGTCGCGCAGCGCACCGCGTACGCAGGTGACGTACTTCGCCTGTCCTGGCGGGGTCACCGCGCTGTGGATGCCGCGCAGCGTGTTGCCGCGGGACACGGAGTAGCTGATCTGCTTTGGCACGAAGGGCTCGTTCAGCATGCGCTCGAACGTGTCGGCACGCATGGACTCGTAGAAGCTCCCCCGGTCGTCCCGGTGCTGGTGCGGGGTGATGACGTACGCTCCGGGAACCGCGGTTTCGGCGACATGCATTCGCAGCTCTCCTTTCCCGCGTACCGAGTGGCCGCGCGATTGACGGGGACTCCTCCGGTCAGCCGGCCAACTTCTCCATTACGGGCACGATCTCGGCTGGGGCTGGCAGTGCGGCGATCTCCCGCGAAAGCTCGCGCGCCCGTTCCCCGTACCCCGGGTTCGACAGCAAGTCGTTGCAGGCAGCGACGATGTTCTCCGGACGCTGCTCGTCCGAGGTGAGGGTGAGCGCGGCACCGTAGTCGACCACCTGCTGCGTCGCCGCCGTCGGGTACTCCGGGTTGGCGATCAGCTGCGGGACGCCGGCGTTCAGTGCGGTCATGTCGGTGCCGCCGCCGCCATGGTGGATGATGATGTCGCAGGTGGGTGCCAGGATGTCCAGCGGAACCCAGCCGATTCGCACACCGGGCAGGTCCGCGCGTAGCTCCTCGGCGATCTGTTCGGGTGCCCCGACCACGATCTCCACGTTCAGTCCGGAAAGGTTCCGGATCATCTCCAGCAGGGCATCGCCGCTGAACAGCCGGGTACCGGCGGTGAGGTACACCCTGGGACGGTCTCCCTTGGCGTACATCCACTGCTCGAGCGGCTGTTGCGGATTCGCCGGGATCCACCGCATCGGTTGTGCGGGCACGGCGTCCGGTGGCAGCAGGCTGGGTGGGCAGACGCCGAGCCACAGGTCGGGGGCGGGAACCTGAGCCAGGTTCAGTTCGGCGAGCAGCGGCTGTAGCACCTCGATGGCGCCGGGGTCGTACATCCGTGCGTCGATGCGGTCCCACTCCAGCCGCACCGACGGGACGCCGAGGTGATGAGCGAGGAGCGGAGCGCAATAGAACATGCCGCCGCCGACCACGATATCCGGGCGCCAATGCTCCGACAGCTCAAGTAGTGGCTCCAAGCTGTTGATGGCTATCTCGGCGTACACTCCGCCGACCGCCTTGGCCTGTTCCACCGGATCCTCTGGCATCGAGCCGACGAAGGCGCTGACCTCCTCTATCGAAAGGGGAGAGATCTTCACCGGAGGTAGGCCGACGCTGGCTATCCTCGGCAGGACCCATTCGATCCCTCCCATCAGGACCTGGTGTCCGGCGTTGCGGACCGCGGTTGCCAGCGGGGCGTGCGAAAAGATCGGGTACGGGCTATTCCCTGGTACGAACAGAACCTTCATGGTGTCTCCTGGTGGGATGGAGGCCGGCCGCGGGGTGCCGGTCAACTGACCGTGGTGAGTGCTGCCGCGGCCCTGACGCCGGACAGCAGCGCGGCCTCCGTGGTCGGGGCGTTGAAATAGTCGCCTGCGAAGACCACGGGCGCGCCCTGCTGTCGCATCACCTGAACCGCCTGGTGGTAGCGACCAGGTGCCGGAATCGGAAACCCGTAAGGACGTTCGGCGATCCGGAACGGCTGGGCGTCGGTTGGGAAGTCCGGCCACAACGTGGTCAGCAGCGGGGTGACCGCGGCGAACTGCTCCTCCTCGGTGCGGCCGATCAGGCGGCGGGTATTGGCCCGGCCCGGGTAGGTGAACACCAGGAGCTTGTCCACGAGCCCGCCATGTGCGTCCCGCACCTGGCGCGGGTGGGTGATCATGTTTCGTAGCGGTGGGTCGTCCGGGCCGCCGGCCACGATATGTGCTTCGGCCGGCATGCTGCCCGCGTCGACCAGGTAGGAGACCGAAAGGGCCGGTTCGTACTCCTGAGTTTCCAGGAACTTGCGGGCCGTGGAACCAACGACATCCGGCGGCATGGCCGCGGTGAGCTTCGCGGCGATCGGGGCGGGGGTGGCGATCAGCACGTCGTCGAACGTCTCGGTGACCGGTTCGCCCTCGGTGTGCAGTGCGGTGACCCTTACCTTGCCGTCGACCAGTCGCAGGTCGGTGACCTGGTGGCTGAGCCGGAGGTCGGCGCCCTCCGCGTTCTTCTCGGCGATGATCTCCATGCCACCCCGGAACACGTAGAAGCCGGAGCCGCCCATCCAGGCCAGTAGCGCCCTGGCGTGCACGGCGGAGATGTCCTCGCACGCGAAGTTCCAGAACCCTTCGATCTGAGGTCGCAGCAGGAAGTCGAAGCCGCGCCGGGAAACGTGCCGGTAGCCGTATTCGGCGGCGGTGCTTCCATCGTCGAGCGGTGCGGACATGATCGGGTCGAACAGGCTGAGCTCATTGCGCCTGCGGACTTCTCTCAAGGTGGTGAACAGGAACGAGAACCGGTCCTTGAGCGAGACGTGCTTGTAGCTGAGCAGGCTGCGCGGGGAGTCAGAGGACAGGCTCACCGGCACGCCGTTGTCGACGACGAAGACGTCGCTGGAGAGCTGAACGAGCTCGTCGGAAAGCCCGTACTCGCGGATGTGTTCGGACATCAGTTGATAGAAGCTGACGTACATGAGGTTGATGCCCACATCGGGTTCGATCTCGGGGCTGTGCCACGAACGAGCTCGCCCGCCGAGCCCGTCCGCTGTTTCGAAGATGACAACCTCCCTTCCTGCCGTGATGAGCTCCTTGGCAGCGGCGCAACCGGCCATGCCACCACCGATGATTGCGGTCCTCGCGCCACCGGACATGTGCATCTACCTCCGTCGTCAGGGTGAGAAGTTGTTGGTACGCCGCCCTCAGTGAGTCATCACGTCACCGTGCGGGGTCTCCAGCCCCTGACCGAGGCCGCCGTCCACGGCCAGCTCGATCCCGGTGGTGAAGGTGGCGTCGAAGCCGAGGAACAGCACCGCGGTGGCGACCTCCTCCGGCAAGCCGAAGCGCCCCATCGGGGTCATTTCCTCGCCCTCGGACTGGTTGGCGGCGCGCAGCTCGTCGGAGATTCCCGCGATGCCCATGGTCGGGGTCTGCGTGAAGCCGGGGCTGACCGCGTTGACCCGGATGCTCCTCGGTACCAGTTCGGCGGCGAAAACCCTGGTGAAGGCGCGAACGGCGGCCTTCATCCCGGTGCCTACGCTGGTGGCGACGAACCCCAGTCCGGTGACGACAGCGGTGGTGAATACGAACGAGCCGCCTTCGGAGACCAACGGAGCCAGCCGTTGGGCGGTGAAGAACGCGCCTTTGGTGTTGACGGCGAACATCTTGTCGTAGGTGTCTTCGGTGACCTTCTCGAGCGGGTCGAACCGGATGAAGCCGACGTTGACGAATACGAAGTCGACCTGGCCGAAGGTATCCTCGACTGTTTTACCCAGCGCGTCGATATCGGTCATGCTCGCCGCGTCCGAGCGCACGACGTGCGCCGTCGACCCGAGTTCGCGCCGTGCCGCTTGAATGTTCTCCTCGTTGAGGCCGGTGAGCAACACCTCGGCCCCGCCGTCGAGCAGTGCCTTGACGACCGCCATGCCGATCCCGTGCGTCCCACCGGTGACCACGGCCTTCTTACCATCGAACCTATTCATGGGACCCTTCTCGACGTTTGTGGACAGGGGGTCAGACCAGGTGCACATGGGGTACGTAGCGAATCCACCGGCCACCCGCGTCGCGGAATCCCTGCTCTTTGGCGATGATCTCGTCCGCGTGGTTCCATGCGAGTAGCAACGCGTAGTCGGGGTAGGGCGCGGAGAAGGCCTCGGATGGCTTGATCGGAATATGCGTGCCCGGGGTCAGCCTGCCTTGTTTGGCCGGTGTGCTGTCGCAGACATGGGAAACCAGGTCGGGGCCGATCTCACAGAAGTTGAGTACGGTCGCACTCTTGGCTGTCGCCCCGTACCCGACGACCGTCCGGCCCTGCGCGCGTAGCTCCCGGAGCAGGCCCACCAGCGCGGCGCAGTTGTCCCGTACCTCGCTCGCGAACCGTTGGTAGCTCTCCGGGTCGGCAAGGCCCTGCGTGCGTTCTCTCGCGACGAACTCACCGACCGCGGCCGTGGGGCTGCGCTGTCCAGGACGAGCAACGGTGTACCGCATCGATCCGCCGTGCACCGCGATGTGCTCTACGTCGACCAGCGTGAACCCGAAGCGTTCGGCCATCGTCCGGACGGAGCCTGCTGAGAACAGGTAGAAGTGCTCGTCATAGATCTGGTCGAACGCGTTCTGCGCCACGATGTCGCCGAGGTAGCGGTCCTCGAAGACGAATACCCCTTCGGGAGCCAGCAGGATTTCCACGCCACGGAAGATCGAGTCGAGGTAGGGAATGTGGCTCGTGGTGTTCGCCGAGAATATGACGTCCGCCGGCCCGTCCTCGGCAGCGATCTGGGCGGCCGAATCCTCGTCGAAGAACCCGACGCGAACCCGCACACCATCGGCCTTGGCGAACTCGGCCACCGACTCGGACGGGTCGACGCCCAGGTGTCGCACCCCGGCCTTCTGGATCGTCTTCAGCATGACTCCGTCGTTGGAACCAATTTCCACGATGAACGGGTCGGCACCGGTAAGTGCGACATCCAGGAGGTTCCCCGCGATACGCTCGAAATGTTCGTAGATCCGGGTCGAACCAGACGAGCGGTATGGATAATCCTCGTGAAACATTTCTTGTCTGGGAATCTCTTCGAGCTGTTGCACCATCGTGCAGCTCGTGCAGATCCCGACGGCCAGCCGGAAGAAGAACTCGCTGCCGGTCGATTCTGGTCGCACAAAAGAGTCGGAAACCGGCTGCCTTCCGAAGTCGAAGAACTCACTGACGGTGCCGCCGCAGATCCGGCACTCGACTGCGCGCGCTGTTCTCGAACTCGCCGGATCGGTCATGGTCGCTCCCTTGTGATGCCTGATGAACCAGCGCTCCCACGTCGGGCAGGTCGCGTGTTCCGCCACCGCGGTGACCGGTGATTCCTTGCCGCAAGTCTGTTCAGCCGGTGAACAGGTCTCAAGGGGCCCGCAAAGTATGTGTCAGGTTCGGCCGGGGTACGCCGGAGCGTCGCGGCTCGCCCGCGGTGAACCTGACGGACTCAGGGCTCGCCTCGGGGGTTCGGTCCAGGCTGCCACTAGCTTGATCCTCATAACTTCGGGACCGCTGAGCATCGAAAAGGGGAGTCTTATACATGCAGGTCAGGAATTCAGGAACTGAAAGGACCTCCCATGAAGGCTCTTGTACTGTCCGGGGGAACAGGAACCCGCCTCCGCCCGCTCAGCTACTCCATGCCGAAACAGCTGATTCCGGTTGCCAACAAACCGGTGCTGGAACATGTCCTTGAGAACATCCGTGACCTGGGCGTAGTCGAGATCGGGATGATCGTCGGCGATCGTGCCCCGGAAATCACCAGGGCGATCGGCGACGGCTCGCGCTTCGGCGCGCGTATCACCTATATCACGCAGGACGAGCCGCTCGGCCTCGCGCACTGCGTCACCCTTGCCGAAGAGTTCCTCGGCGACGAGGATTTCGTGATGTATCTCGGCGACAATCTGCTTCCCGACGGAATCGCCGATATCGCGAGAGAGTTCGCCACCGGCAGGCCCGAAGCGCAGGTTGTCGTGTGCAAGGTCTTCGACCCGAGCTCGTTCGGAGTCGCGGAGCTGGATGAACACGGCGCGGTGCTACGGCTGGTGGAGAAGCCGCACGAACCGAAGAGTGACCTCGCGCTTATCGGCGTCTACTTCTTTACCCAGGCCATCCATGAGGCCGTCGCCGCGATCGGGCCGAGTGCCCGCGGCGAGTTGGAGATAACCGACGCCATCCAGTGGCTGGTCGGCAGGGGCGCCGAGGTCAAGGCAACCGAGTATGGCGGTTACTGGAAAGACACCGGATCCGTCGACGATGTACTGGAGGGAAACCGCCAGCTGCTCGACCGGCTCCGGCCGGCCGTCCTCGGCGAGATCGATCACGCCAGCGTACTGATCGGCCCTGTCATCGTCGAACCCGGTGCTCGCGTGCTCCGGTCCACGATCGAGGGGCCCGCGATCATCGGGGCCGGCACCGTCGTGGCGGACAGCCGCGTTGGCGAGCACACCTCGCTTGGCCGCGACTGTGTGCTCAGCGGTACGAGTATCGGGAACTCCGTGGTGCTGGACGGATCCACATTGTCCGGGATTCCCGAGTTGCGCGACTCACTGATCGGCCGGTCGGTTTCCATCGGCGCGGCCGATCGTGGCACCTGTCACCGACTGGTACTCGGAGACCACACGCACGTGCGGATCGCGGCATGAGCGTCCAGACCGCCTGGCCAGGGCGGAGACTATCGATGGATCAGGAGTAACCCTATGTCGAACGCCGCGATGCCGGTCATATCGCCGTCCGTACTACAGCGGCGGGAAGACCCCGGACATTCGGGCCGCATGGTGTTGTCCGCGGGCACACTCGAAGGGCGATGGCTGCGCGGCGAGGACCTCTCGGGCTGGCTCGCGGGGCGCGCCGGTGCTGGCAGTTTCCGGGTCGACCGGATTCCGTTCGCCGAGCTGGACGGCTGGTCGTTCGAGCGGGACACCGGGAACCTGGTACACCGCAGCGGCCGTTTCTTCAGCGTCGAAGGGCTGCGCGTCGCCGTGGACAGGGGGCCGATTCTCCAGTGGCAGCAGCCGATCATCCGGCAACCGGAGGTCGGGATCCTGGGCATCCTCGTCAAGGAGTTCGACGGGGTGCTGCATTTCCTGATGCAGGCGAAGATGGAGCCTGGCAACCCCAACCTGGTCCAGCTGTCCCCGACCGTGCAGGCCACCCGCAGCAACTACACCAAGGTGCACAAGGGCGCGGACGTGAAGTATCTTGATTACTTCATCGACTCGCGTCGCGGCAGGGTTCTCGCCGATGTGATGCAATCCGAGCACGGCGCCTGGTTCTTCCGGAAATCCAACCGCAACATGGTCGTCGAGGCGTACGGCCATGTGCCACTGGACGAGGACTTCTGCTGGCTGACCCTTGGTCAGATCGGCGAACTGCTGCGCAGGGACAACGTCGTGAACATGGACGCGCGCACCGTACTGGCCTGCGCCCCGACCACCTACCGCGAGACGGGCGCGCTGCACTCCGACATGGAACTCCTGTCCTGGTTCACCGGTGAGCGTTCCTGGCGTCAGATACACGTCCAGCGTATGCCGCTTGCCGAGGTGACGTCCTGGGTACGTGGTGAGTCCACTATCGACCATGTTCCCGAGCGATACTTCCGAGTGATGGCGGTGTCGGTGCAGGCTGGTAACCGGGAGGTCGCGAGCTGGACACAACCGCTGTTCGAACCGACCGAGCGTGGTGTCGCGGCATTCGTGGTTCGGCGCTTTGAAGGAGTACCCCATCTACTCGTGCACGCCAGGCTGGAGGGCGGCTTCCTCGATACGGTCGAGCTGGGACCGACCGTCCAGTGCACCCCGGAGTACTACGCCCACCTTCCACTGGAGGACCGGCCGCCGTTCCTCGACCTGGTGCTCGGCGCCGCGAGCGGGCAGATCGCCTACGAGGCGGTGCACGCCGAAGAGGGCGGACGTTTTTACCACGCGGAGAGCCGCTACCTGGTCATCGAAGCCGATGAGGCGCAGGCGCCGACCAAGCCGCCTTCTGGTTTTCTCTGGGTGACACCTGGCCAGCTGAACTCGCTGGTCCAGCACGGCCGCTACGTCAACGTTCAGGCGCGCAGCCTGCTCGCCTGCTTCAACACCAATGCGATTCGTCTCTGACCGGGCTGGCAGGCGGCCCGCGGCCGGGTTCGCGAGGCCTTCGGCCGAGAGCGCGCCCCGCATCACCTTTGTGCAGGCACCTTCCTCAACAGCTCCCAGCCCGTGGTCGGTTCGAGGGCGGAAACCTCCCGTCCCGGTGTGCTGTTCTCAGCGGCTTCGAGGTCCTGGTATCCCAGTACGTCCTTCATGAGCTCGCCGACGATACGCATGCCGTCCTGGGTGAGAAGTGATTCGGCGTGAAACTGCAGGGAGGCGAAGTACGGCCCGCGTAGCGCGTGCACCTCGTTCGCCTCCGCGTCCCGGCTCACCTCCACCGTGCCGACGCCATCGCAGGTGACCTTGTCCTCGCCGCTGTAGACGACGAACGAGTTGTAGAAGCCCACCCGTTCCGGTGCGCCGAAGAGGTCGATCCGACGCTGTACGCCCTGGTTCGGAACCTCCCTGCGAACCAGGGCGAAACCGAGCTCCGCGCAGAGCACCTGGTGGCTGAGACACACCGCGAGGAACGGCCGCCGCTGCGCGAGCAGGGTACGCACCGCGGACCTGAGATGATCGATCTTCGGGTGTACTGTCTCGCGCGGGTCGCCGGGGCCTGGACCCAGTACGACGAGGTCGTGTCCGCTGAACGAGTACGGTTCGTCGAAGCGACGGACGGTCACCACGAGACCGGCGGACCGGAGCTGGTGGTAGAGCATGGACGTGAAGGTGTCCTCGGCATCGATGACCAGGACCCGGAGGCCGGCCAGTTCTGGCTCCGGCGTTGACCGGGCGTCCTCCCGCGTCCGCCAGAACTTCGAGATCGTCGTGTTGCGCTCCGCCAGCGCGGCCAGGACGCCGGGGTGCTCGCTGAGCGAAGGAGGCCGGTCGGTGCCTAGCGCGGCGAGCAGTCCGGCTGCCTTGGCGTGTGTCTCGGCGACCTCGGAGGCCGGATCGGAGTCGCGCACCAGCGTGGCGCCCACCCCGATCTTGATCCGGCCCCGGTCGTCGAGGTGCGCGGTGCGGATGAGGATGGACGAATCCATCGTGCGACCACCATGGGCGTCGCGGCCCATGAGCGCGACGATTCCGCTGTAGTAGCCGCGACCCTGAGGTTCGTACCGGTTGATGACCCGGCAGGCGCTCTCGAGCGGGCTGCCGGTGACGGTGGGTGCGAACATCGTCTCGTGGAGTATCTCGCGTGGATCGCGGGTGCTGTGACCGTCGATGAAGTACTCGGTATGCGCGAGGTACGCCATTTCCTTGAGGTACGGTCCTTCGACCCTGCCGCCGTGCTCGCAGATCCGGGCCATCATCTTGAGTTCCTCGTCGACGACCATGTAGAGCTCGGCGGTCTCCTTGTGATCGGCGAGGAAGTCCAGCACCTCGTGCAGGACGGGGCCGGACGGCGGGTAGCGGTAGGTGCCGCTGACCGGGTTCATCACCGCGGTGCCGTGGTGCAGGCTGACGTGCCGTTCCGGGCTGGCGCCGACGAAGGTGTGCGCGCCGGTGTGTACGAGGAAGGTCCAGTAGGCGCCCGATTCCCGTTGCAGGAGACGGCGGAACAGGGTCAGCGCGTGGTATGGAGTGTAGTCGCTGATATCGGCGACGAACGAGCGTTTGATGACGAAGTTCGCGCCCTCGCCCCTGCCGATCTCGTCGGCGATGATCTTGCGGACTATCTCGGCGTAGGCGTCGTCGTCCACATCGAAATGCCCACCTTTCACGCGGATGGGCGTATCTGGTAACCGGTCGAGCACCTCGGTTGCCGACGCGGTGGACTGGTCGGTGACGGTGATCGCGATCAGCGGTGAGCCGTCGTCGGTGCTGGCGAAGCCTCGTTCGGCGATCTGGCGATAGGGGACGATCGTCAACGTCTCGTGGCGTGCGCCGCCGGTGGGTGCGCACGCCTCGGGCAGCGGAATCTCCGCCAGCGTTTCCGGGGTGGACATCGTACCGACCAGGATGTCCAGCGTGTCCGCCCCGGTGATCTCGGGCCGGTGCAGCAGCGCGAAGGCGGGCGGTTGTGGTGCCAGTATCCGGCCGAGCAGATCCGCTGCCATGGATGTCCCCTTCTGTGTCGCGCTCACCTGGCGACCGCACGGACTCGGTTGGTCGTCGTGCCGAGGTCGGCGAGCAGCTCCCCGGTGACGGTGACCACCGCACAGCGGCGTGCCGCGTACTCGACAGCCTGCCGGTGGTACTCGGGCGAGAAATCGGCGACCGCGTCCGCGATGAGGAAGGTCTCGATATCGTTGGTGAACGCATCGACGGCGGTCATCAGGATGCCGACGTGCGCGTACACCCCGCAGAGGACGAGCTGGTCGCGACCATGCCGGCGCATCCGCTCGAGCAGCCCGGTGCGGAAGAAGGCGCTGTAGCGCCACTTGGTGAACATCCAGTCGTCCGGGGCAGGCGCCAGTGGCGCGACGATCTGGCGATCGGCCGGGTCCACCCGCATACCCGGTCCCCAGAAGTCCTTCAACAGCCCGCGCTGCTCCGCGGTCATCCCGCCGGGCTGGGCGGTGTAGCCCACCGGGACGCCAAGCGCGCGGCAGCGCCGCCGCAGCAGCACGGTGTTGCGCACGAGCTCGTCTGCGGGGGGCTGGTCCTCGGTGAAGGGATGCAGGAAGTAACGCTGCATATCGTGAATCAGCAGCATCGCGCGGTCGGGCTCGACGATCCACGGCGCGGTATTGGCAGGCAGTTCGCGCCTGGTCGGCAGCGGGTAGGGCCTGATCGGGGGGATCTCTGGCATGGGTACACCTCTGCTGGGGTTGGTTGGTCTCGTGGGTGTTCGGGGAGGTGAGAACGGCACCGAACACGCGGGAGTGCTAGCCGCCGAGGGTGGCGCCACCGTCGACCGTGAGGGTGTGCATGGTGATGTGCGCCGCCTGGTCGGAGAGCAGGAAGACGACGGCGTCGGCGACGTCCGAAGCGCGGGCCAGCTTCGCCAGCGGGATGCCGAGGCGGTAGGCATCGAGACTGCCCTCGACTGTGGTTTTGGGGCCGGTGCTGTCCTGCCACATGGACCTGAGCATGGGAGTGTCGGTGGAGCCCGGCGCCACCAGGTTGCAGCGGATCCCATACTTGGCGGTCTCAAGGCCGAGGCATTTGGTGAACATCGTCGCCGCCGCCTTGGAGGCGCAGTAGGCGGACATATCCATCCGTGCGGTGCCCTCGGCGTTGGAGGTCACGGTGACGACGGCTCCGCGCGAGCGTGGCAGCATCCGGTTCACCACGGCCCTGGACATCAGGAAGACGCCGGTCGTGTTGACGCCGAAGGTGGCCGCCCAGTCCTCCTCGGTCAACTCGGTGGCCTTGCCGAGGCGGAGCACTCCCGCTGCGTTGACAAGGAAGTCCACCGGCCCCAGCCGCGACTCGACCGCGCCGGCTCCCGCTTCGACCTCCGCGCTCGCCGTGACGTCGAGGTGGAAAGCCTCAACCCGCAAGCCGTCAGCGGTCAGCTTCCGCACCGTCTGGCGCAGCCCTTCGGCGTCCCTGTCGACGGCGGCCACCGTCGCGCCTTGCTCGCCAAGGGCGCGAACCACCGCGGCGCCGATCCCGCTTGCCGCCCCGGTCACCAGCGCGACCTTGTCGTCCATTACCGAATCTCCTTCACGAGGTTCTTGCCTGCCGTCAGCGACGGGCGCTTCATCCACACCAGGCGGAGACCACCGAAACGGCCTGCTCCGGATTGAGTCGTGGATCGCAGAAACTGGTGTACTTCTCGGTCACCCGATCCAGGTGGGACCGGTTCGGGACGCATTCGGTGACGTCGTCCGGGGTGGTCTCCAGATGGATTCCCCCTGCGACACCACCGGAGTTCCGTACCGCGACCTGGAACTGCTGAATCTCCTTGATGATCGTCTCCACCAGCCGGGTCTTGAGCCCGGATGGGGTGGCTATGGTGTTCGCGTGCATGGGATCGGTGAGCCAGATGACCGGGTGTCCCGCGGCACGGACGGCCGCCACCAGTGGGGGCAACAGCTCGGCCACGACAGTGGCGCCCATCCTGGCGATGAGGGTGAGCCTGCCCTCCTCGCGCAGGGGATCGAGCGACTCGCATAGGGTGAGCAACTCGCCGACGGTCATGCCGGGGCCGACCTTGCAGGCCACCGGGTTGACGATCCCGGCAAGGAGCGCGACGTGGGCGAAGCCCACCTGGCGGGTCCGCTCGCCGATCCAGGGCCAGTGCGTTGAGGTGAGTACCACCCGGCCTTGCCCATCCCGGCGGAGCATCGGGAGTTCGTAGTCGAGCAGAAGCGCCTCGTGGCTGGTCCAGGTGGGCAGGTCGATCCTCGGCTGAGTGTCGCGCCAGCCAAGGTGCCCCATGACCTGATGCGCGGCCCGGTAACCGGCCAGGATGCGCCGGGGGTCGGGTGTCCTGAGCTCGGGATCGGGCTCTGGGCTGTTGACCATATGACCCCGGTAGACCGGCAGTTCCAGGTTCCCGACCCACTCGGTGCAGTAGGAGCGGGGCTTGGTGAACTGGCCCGCGATGCGCCCCGCCCGCACCACCGGTTTGTGCGTGGTCATCTTCAGCACGCCGGCAAGTGTGTCCAGCAGCCCCGCCTTCCTGGCGACATAGCCGGCCGTGCATTCCGCCGGATCTTCGGCACAGTCGCCGGACAGCACGAGGTGGGCCTGCCCGGTCGCTACTCGTGCCAGCAGGGACGACAGCCGGAACACGTCTTCGGCACGAACAAGGGGCGGTCCGTTCGCCAGCTCTCCGCGCACCGCCGGAAGCCGCGGATCATCGTCCCAGCCAGGTTGCTGCAAAGCCGGTCTCGATCGGATGCCGAGCAGGTCGTCGTCCACGGACCCCTCCACGTGTGGAATGGCAGGATCGCCGGCCGTCCGGGTCAAGAAGCCCGATCCACTTGATTGCATGGCACAGCGGACATGGCGGCGATGGCATGTGCGGCCGAGACGAGAGTGACGTGGCGATGCCACCCGCTGTAGGAGCGACCGGCATAGTCCTTGATGCCGACCTGGTCGGTGATCTCGGCGAAATCCTGGTCGACCTTGCTGGAGAAACCACTCAACTGCGGTATGACGGCGGCCTGGGCGGCCGTCATGCTGGTCAGCCACAGCTCGGCGGGCCACTGCCTGCCGTTGTCTCCTACTCCGACGAGGAGCAACTCCGTGCTCGGCTGGGCGTGCCCCGGCCGTGCCGGAGATGAGTGCGGCAACGGCGCGGTGACGCGGACGGTGGCGATCAGGCTCGTCCGCCGCCACATCGTTCCGGAAGCATGCTCGAGCCATCCGACCGGGCGTTTCAGCTCCCTCGCGGCTCGCATGATCTGACTCGCCGGGAGTGCGCTGGCGACGTGTCCGGTCAGCGCGGGATCCGCCACGGTCAGCATGACCTCGTCGGCGATGCGTGCCACCGGCCACATTCCTTCGGCACGAAGCCGGCACACGGTCGCCACCGCGTCCGGCTGGCAGGTGTTCACCACCACGGGCCTTGCGGGCAGCTCCCACTCCGCCCGCATCTCGCGGCAGGCAGAGATCACGCAGTCGCTCGGCGTCTGCGGCCTCACCTCGGACGGAATCGAAGCCTGGCTCCGCCGGACCTGGTCGGTGATCCAGGTCCGGGGCAGGTGCAGCCGCCAGTTGAGCGGGACGCTCAGTTGATCCGAGACCGCCCATACTCCGATGGCCCATTGCGCGTTCAGCACCTGGCTGTCGGTGGGAGAAAAGTACTTACTCACGCCGACGGAGTGCTGCCCGGTTTTGGGAATGACCAACGGCCGCACCACCCAGGCCTGCGTCGACGCGGCGCGCATGACGTACTGTGCCAGTGCCCGGCGTACCGTGGTCCAGTCCCAGGTCGAGCCGCTGACGAAATGGTGAAGACTCTGCTCGGTGCCGTTCCCGCCGATCAACGCCGCCATGTTCCGGACCGACTTGCGCCCACGGGTTCCGAGTAGGCCGAGGATGTACTCCATGCCCTTCCGGCGCTGGTCGTTGCGGCGCAGCGAGGTGAACAGGGCGGAGCAGAGCTCGTCGAACGCCTCGTCGGTGCCGGTGACGTGAGCCGGCTTTCGGGTGTCTCCCAGGTATCCGGTTTGGGCGGGAGACCTGCCTTCGGTGGTCAGCGCCGGACGCTGGATAGTGGTTTGCATATGATCCTCCGGGCCGGTGTCGCTGCGGAACGCACTCACCGGGAGTGCCGCGCTCGGCCGTCCTTATCGGTTGGTTTTCACACTAGAAATTTCTCCTTCCGAGCTGAATGGCAAGCCGATAACAAGGTTCATTGCTACGGGGCTGAGGCGTAGCTGGTTCGTGCCGGCCTGCCTTTTCAGGGTTGACTTCACAACCGCGCGGCGCCCACGCTGGACATTACCAGCGATAGAAGGGCAGTAATTCGATGCCGACGCCTTTTATATGGACCACCAGCAGGGAAGCGGAGCGAGGATGCAGGTCAACAAGAAGGTAATTCTTGCGGAGCCCCGCAGTTTTTGCGCCGGGGTGCGTAGGGCAATTTCGATTGTCGAACTCGCCTTGGCGCGTTACGGTGCGCCGGTTTATGTCCGCAAGGAAATCGTCCACAATCGCTACATCGTGCGCTTGCTGGAACGTCGGGGTGCGCGCTTCGTCGATACCGAAAACGATGTGCCAGAGGGCGCGGTGTGCGTGTTCTCCGCGCATGGTGTCTCACCGCAGGTCCGGCAGAACGCCGAGGTGCGGCAGCTCGACGTCATCGACGCGACCTGCCCGCTGGTGACCAAGGTGCACCAGGAGGCTCGCCGATATGCGAAGGACGACCGGACACTGCTGCTGGTGGGGCACGCCGGGCACGAAGAGGTCGAGGGCACCTTCGGGCACGCGCCCGGGCAGACGGTGATCATCGAGACGGTTGAGGACGCTGAGCGGCTGGATCTGCCAGCGGATGCCAGGGTCGCCTACCTCACCCAGACGACCCTTTCGGTCGACGAGACCCGCGACATCATCGATGTGCTGCAGCGCCGGTTCGTCGACCTGGTTGGCCCCGGCACCGGCGACATCTGTTACGCGAGCCAGAACCGGCAGGACGCGATCAGGGCTATCGTACCGCGCAGTGACCTGGTCCTCGTGGTCGGCTCCCCCAATTCGAGCAATTCGGTTCGTATGGTCGAGCTGGCCGAACGTCTCGGTACGGCCGCCTATCTGGTGCCGGATGTGACCAAATTCGACAATATGTGGCTCGAAGGAGTGCAAACTGTCGGAGTCAGCGCGGGAGCGAGCGCTCCCGAGATTCTGGTCGAGGAACTACTGGACAAACTGGCCGAATCTGGCTACAGCAACCTGGAGATCGAGCAGGTGGCGACCGAGGACGTCGTTTTCACCCCACCCGCAAAACTCACAAGATCGGCTACTGCCGGCTGAACGATCGAACGGGAGGACGGTACCCGAAATGCCAAGTCAGGTAGTCTCCAACATGCGGCCGCTTCGCGTCGATCTGATGACGCGGGTCGAGTCGCGACTCGATGCTTTCCTGGCCACCGAACGGGCTCGATGGGCCGGTGTCGACAGCAGAGCCGGTGTGCCCGTCGACGCGGTGACCGCGCTGGTGGCCGCGGGCGGCAAGCGGCTGCGGCCGGCGTTCTGTGTGACCGGGTTCCTTGGCGCCGGTGGCGATCCGGATGACCCCACGATTGTGGACTGCGCCGCGGGGCTGGAACTGATCCATGTTGCCGCCCTGATCCACGACGATGTACTGGACGCCGCCGAGTTCCGCCGCGGCAGCCCAGCCGTGCACGCCAAGTACACGGCCGAACACGCCGCTCTGGGGTGGCGAGGTGAGCCCCGCCGCTACGGCGACGGCGTCGCGATTCTCTCCGGTGACCTGGCCAACGTCTTCGCCGAACGACTGGCACACGCCCTCTCGCCGGGTCCGCGCCGGATCTGGGGCGAGATGCTCACCGAGATTCAGGTCGGCCAGTTCCTGGATATGGCCGTGGCCGCCGAAGGCGTGATCGAGCCCAAGCTGTCCCGCTGGATCGCGGTGTGCAAGTCCGGCCGCTACAGCATCCACCGGCCGTTGCTGCTGGGCGCCGCGATCGCGGGGCGCGAGGACTTGGCGCCCGCCTTCGAGGAGTACGGCGAGGCGCTGGGTGAGGCCTTCCAGCTGCGAGACGACCTGATCGACGCCTTCGGCGACAGCGAAACGGCAGGCAAGCCGGTCGGGCTGGACTTGGCGCAGCACAAGATGACGCTGCTGCTCGCCGAGGCGGTGCAGCGTGACGGGCGAGTCCGCAAGCTGGTCTCGGAGCCGGAATGGGATACCGCGGCGCTTCGCGAACGACTCATCGAGAGCAAGGGCGACATCGAGAACCGCATCGATGTTCTGGTGGAACGAGCCCACCGCGCGATCGACCGGGCTCCGCTGGGTGCGGCCTGGCGAAACGAGTTGACCAAGATGGCGGTCGAAGTCGCCTACCGGAACCGGTGAGGGAGAACCGAAATGTCGCTGACGAACACACCTGGGTTCTGCTCGGAGGAGGGATCGCGATGACCCTGCTTGAGACGGTGCACAGCCCGGCGCAACTGCGCGGACGGACCACCGAGGAACTGTACGTACTCGCCGGTGAGATCCGCGAGTTCCTGATCGACCGGGTGTCCTCCGTAGGGGGGCACCTGGGACCCAACCTCGGCGTGGTGGAGTTGACGATCGCGCTGCACAGCGTGTTCGAGTCGCCCCGGGATCGGTTCCTGTGGGACATCGGGCATCAGGCGTACGTGCACAAGATCCTGACGGGCAGGCGCGCCGGCTTCGACCGGCTGCGGCAGAAGGGCGGGCTGTCCGGCTATCCCAGTGCCGCCGAGTCCGAGCATGATCTGGTGGAGAACTCGCATGCTTCCACCGCGCTGTCCTACGCCGACGGCCTCGCCCGTGCCGATGCCCACAACGGCCGCACCGACCGGGCCGTGGTGGCGATTATCGGGGACGGCGCGATGACCGGCGGCATGGCCTGGGAGGCACTGAACAACATCGCCGGCGGTCCCGACCGCCCCCTGATCATCGTGCTCAACGACAATCAGCGCTCCTACGCGCCCACCAGGGGCGGGCTGGCCGACCACCTCACCGAACTGCGCGCGGGGCACCCGGGGCGAGGCATGTTCGAGCAACTGGGACTGGCCTACCTCGGCACGGTCGACGGCCACGACGTGGTGGCCGTGCAGGACGCGCTACGCGAGGCGCGGGAGGTCGGCGGGCCGGTGGTCGTGCATGTGGTCACTGAGAAGGGGCGAGGTTTCGCGCATACCGAGAACAACGACGTGGACCGGGGACACGTGGTCAAGCCGATGGACCCGCGCACAGGGGAGGCGCTCGGCGCGCCTGCCGGGCCCTCGTTCACCGCGGTGTTCGGCAAGGAGATCACCAGGCTCGCGCAGGAGCGATCGGACATCGTCGCGATCACCGCGGCGATGCTGGAGCCGACCGGGCTTGTCCCGATGCAGCAGCGGTTCCCGGACCGGGTCATCGACGTGGGGCTCGCCGAGCAGCATGCCGTCACCATGGCCGCAGGGCTTTCCATGGGTGGGGTGCACCCGGTGGTAGCCATCTACTCCACCTTCGTCAATCGCGCGCTGGACCAACTGCTGATGGATGTGGCCCTGCACCGCCGCGCGGTGACCTTCGTACTGGATCGTTCCGGGATCACCGGCGACGACGGCCCCAGTCACAACGGCATGTGGGATATGTCGATCCTGCAGGTGGTGCCCGGACTCCGGATCGCGGCACCGCGAGACGGCACCCGGCTGGCCGAACTCCTCCGCGAGGCTGTCGCCTGGGAGGAAACCCCGACCCTGATCCGGTTCCCGAAGGGCCCGACCGGTGCGGACCTGCCGGCCGTGACGACATTCGCGGGTATGGATGTATTACACCGCTCCGGGCCGTTGGACGTGCTTATCGTCTCGGTGGGCGCGCTGGCCGGCGTCGCCCTGAGAGTCGCCGAAATGGTCGAAGCCCAGGGCATCGGGACGACGGTGGTGGACCCTCGCTGGGTGATCCCGGTCAATCCGGCGCTCGGCGATATGGCGCGCAGGCACCGGCGGGTGATCACCATCGAGGACAACAGCCGTACCGGCGGAGTGGGTGCGACCATCGCCCAATCACTGCGGGACGCGGGCGTCGGCACCCGGCTGCGCGAGTTCGGCATCCCCCGGCGCTTCCTCGATCACGGGAAGCGCGCCGACGTGCTTTCCGCATGCGGGCTGACCGCGCAGGATATCTCACTTGCCGTGATCGAGGACGTCGCCGAGCTGGAATCGGTGCCATGCGACGCCGGAGGCGAGGATCTCGGCGTGGAGATGGTCCGGTTACTACAGCACGAAAGCGGAAGGGAAGAACGGTGACGGCCGTAACTCTGGGCATACCGACAATCGGTGCGAAAGAAGAAGAGGTTCCGCTTTCTGTTGCCAATCGGCGTATGTCGCGTCAGATCATGGTCGGATCGGTACCAGTGGGCGGGAAGGCCCCCGTTTCGGTGCAGTCGATGACCACCACGCTGACGTCCGATGTGGATGCCACCTTGCAACAGATCGCCGAGCTGACCGCGGCCGGCTGCCAGATCGTCCGGGTCGCGGTGCCATCGGCCGATGACGCCGCGGCGCTTCCGATCATCGCGAAGAAGTCGCAGCTTCCAGTGATCGCGGACATCCATTTCCAGCCCAAGTATGTTTTCGCGGCGATCGACGCCGGCTGCGCGGCAGTGCGGGTGAACCCCGGAAATATCAAGAAGTTCGACGACAAGGTAGGTGATATCGCGAAAGCCGCCGCGGACGCCGGAATTCCGATCCGGATCGGGGTGAACGCCGGGTCGCTTGACAAGCGGCTGCTCGAGAAATACGGCAAAGCCACCCCGGACGCGCTGGTCGAGTCGGCGCTGTGGGAGTGCTCCCTTTTTGAGGAGCATGGTTTTGGCGATATCAAGATCTCGGTCAAGCATAATGACCCGGTTGTGATGATCGAGGCCTACCGGCGACTGGCGGCCAGGTGCGACTATCCGTTGCATCTCGGGGTGACCGAGGCCGGCCCGCAGTTTCAGGGCACGATCAAGTCCGCGGTGGCCTTCGGGGCATTGCTGGCCGAGGGGATCGGCGACACCATCCGGGTGTCGCTGTCCTGCCCGCCGGTCGAGGAGGTCAAGGTCGGCAACCAGATCCTGGAGTCCCTTGCGCTCAGGGAGCGTGGCCTCGACATCGTCTCGTGCCCGTCCTGTGGGCGCGCGCAGGTGGACGTGCACACGTTGAGCGAGCGAGTATCCGCGGCACTGGAGGGCTTCCCGGTACCGCTGCGGGTGGCCGTGATGGGCTGTGTCGTCAACGGCCCCGGCGAGGCAAGGGAGGCGGACCTCGGAGTGGCGTCCGGTAACGGCAAGGGTCAGATCTTCGTCAAGGGCGAGGTCATCAAGACCGTTCCCGAATCCGAGATCGTCGAAGCCCTCCTCGAGGAAGCGGTGCGCATCGCCGAGGAGAGGGGCATTGCGGTCGATCCCGACGCGATCGCCTGACCTGCCGGTTGCACTCTGAGTGCCTCTTCCGGGTAGAGACCCGGCTGTTGCCCTGGCGCCTGTGCCGACGGTATGGTAGCGATGACGGTCGGTATGTAGGGGACCGATCTACTTCCTCCGCGTCGAGGATCAATCGACCTTTAGTCGCGGTGGCTTCGGCTCTGATCTTGCACCAATGCTGTCACTGCGGTGGATACCGCACGAAGTGGTGATGTTGGCTGGGAGCTGCGCACTCACCGATAGCTGCGCGAAAATGTGATCACGCAGTCGATGATGAGGTGAGCCATGTTCTACACGTAGCCACCGACGGGACGAACCCATGCACGCATCTCAACAGCGACATCCGCGAAGAGCGCTCCTGCTGCGGCCGACACAGTGAGCGCCCCCTCGATCTATGCTCCCACCGAGCTTGTCGGCCGTGCGGTCGAGTTCGGTTCTCTCCGGGATGAGCTGCTCGGTCCGGGCGGCCGGATGATCACCGTTACCGGCCCGGTAGGTGTTGGCAAGAGCCGGCTCGCCGCCGCGCTGTTCGAGCATGTTTCACCCGAGTTCGAAGATGGTGGGTGTTTCCTCGACCTGACCGACGTGGACCCGCTGCGGCCGGACGGCGTACTCGCCGCGATGATCACCATGGCCGAGGCCGAGGCCGGGACCGAGGCCGCCACGGCGCAGGAGCGCGTGGTGAGCTACCTGCGCGACAAGCACTTCCTGCTGGTACTCGACGGTTGCGAGCATCTGATGGAGATGCTGCCCTCGTTGCTCGCCGCCCTGGTCACGGCCTGTCCTCGGCTGTCGACGCTCGTCGTCAGCCTCGAGCCGCTACGGGTGTACGGCGAGGCGCTGTTCAGGTTGACGCCGCTGCCGGTTCCTGATCCAAGGCGGTGCGACGATCTGGCCGCGTTGCAGCAGGTACCGGCCGTCCTGCTGTTCGTGCAGCGGACCAGAGCGGTGCGGCCGGGCTTCACGCTGACCACTGAGAACCGCGAAGCGGTTGCCAGGCTGTCCGTGCTGACCGACGGCCTGCCGCTGGCGATCGAGCTCGCGGCGGCGCAAATGAAGCTGTCGTCGCCGCAGAACCTGCTGGCGACGTTGGACGGTGACTTGGCCCGCCTCTCCGGAACAGGATCCGACACGCTGTCCCGGCACCACTGCATGCGTGCGGCGGTCGCGTGGAGTTTGAAGCGGCTGCGCAACGACGAGCAGATGTTCCTTGGCAGCCTCGCGTTGTTCCCGGATCAGTTCGATCTCGACGCGGCCGGGGGAGTGGCACGGACCGGCGCGGCCGAGACACACCGGTTTCTGGAACAGCTCGTGGACAGGAACCTGCTGCAAACGGGGGAATGCCTTGACGGGGACCTCACCTTCAGCATGTTCGGACTCACGCGACTGTACGTACTGCAGTGGCTGCGGCAGACGGGTGACTACGAGCGCGTCCTGCGCGGCCACGCCGACTACTTCCTGGACATGGCCGAGACCGCGGAATCCGCGTTGGCCGGTCCCGGGCAGGCACGATGGCTCCACCGACTTGAGTCCTGGCACGGTGCTGTGGAGGTCGCGCTGCGTTTCCTGACCAGCGCGGGCGACGGTGCCCGCGCGGTGAGCCTCGCCTCCGCGCTGCGCTTGTACTGGCTCGGCCGGGGCAAAGCCACCAGCGGCAAGCACTGGCTGAAGGAAGGCCTCGGCACCGAAGGGCTGCCGGAACACCTCGCGGCCAAGGGCGAGGCGGTGCTTGGCGAGCTCATGCTGTGGACCGGCGAGCAGGAGGCCGCCGTGAAGTGCCTGACCAGTGCCCGCGGCAGATACCAGGAGCTGGGGGACCCGCGGGGCGATGCCACCTGCCTGAACCGGTTGGGGCTGGCCGCCTACTACCACGGGGACCTGGCCGAAGCCGAGCGGGTGCTCGACGAGAGCGTCGTCGCGTTCCAGGCTCTTGACCTGACACGCGAACATGCGATGGCGATGCGAGACCTTGCCGACTGCCACCGTGCCTCGGGCAACCTCAAGGCGGCCAAGGAGGCGGCCGAGGCCGCGCTCGCGGATTTCCTCCGGCAACAAGACCTACGCAACGTCGCGCTGACGCGGTACGTCCTGGCCGATGTCGCTCTCGACCTGGCTGATCGAGATGAGGCCGGGCGGCTCTACGACATGTCCCTCCGGGAGCTTGACGAGCTCGGTGACCTGTCAGCCTGCGCGATCGGCCTCGAGAAGTCGGCGATCCTGCTGACCAGCAGCCACGGCCGGATCACCGAGAGCTGGCGGAGGGCCGCGCGCGCACTGGGGACCGCATCGGACCTGCGTGCCACCACCGGGTGCGTGGCACCGCAGCCCGCGCAGCTCGCCGTGGACGGCGCTGTGGCAGAGGCCAGGGTACGTCTTGGTGACCATGCCATTTATGAATGTTGGGCGGAAGGCGCCGCGCTGGAGCCGGAGGCGGCCATCGCCGAGGCGCTCACCCCGGCGCAGAGCCCGCAGGTCGCTCGGCTGCGCGGGCTGACCGCGGACAGCCCGCTGACCTGCCGGGAGCTGGAAGTGGCCGGGCTGGTGGCAGGCGGAATGACCAACCGCGAGATCGGCCGGCGCCTCGGCATCGCGGAATGGACCGCTGTCAACCATATCCGCAAGATCATGCGCAAGCTGGACTGCACCTCCCGGGTGCAGGTGGCCAGCTGGATGACGAAGACGGGTACCGGCTCCGCGGTCGCGATGCCGAAGCAGCCGGATCCCCGGGCGCGTCAGAGTCCGAAATGAATGACGTTGAACAGGAGCACGCAGGCCACGGTGGTGCGGAAGGTGACCACACCCCTGCTGCGTGCCAGCAGCGCGTGACCGTTGTGTATGAAGGAGCCGTACTGGCGCAGCCGGAGCACGATGAGCGGTGCCGCGGTCACGACGAACCACCACGGAATCCAGCCCGTCACCACGGGAACCACGATCACCAGCAGGTTGGCCGCGGTCAGGATGCCGAGGAAGATCTTGTTTCCGCGCGCTGAGGTCAGTACGGCGATGGTGCGGCGGCCTGCCGCGGCGTCCCCGCTGATGTCGTTGGTGTTGGAGTATCCGGCGATGAGTAACTGCCCGAACCCGAACAGCAGGCCCTCGGTCAGCACGAGGGCCGGCAAGGCTCCCGTGGCGAGACCGTAGGGTGCCAAGACGAATGCTGATGCGGAGAACAGCAGCAGCAGTTCGCCAAGGCCCCGGTAACTGAGTTTCAGACCCCACGAGTACTGCACGCTGAGGGTCAGCAGCAATACGGTGATCAGGATGGCCCACAGGGACTTGTTCGGTGTATGGACGATGGTGATGGTCCACCACAGGGCACCGAAGGCCAGGCTGAGGTAGCCGTACAGCTGAGCCTGACGGACGGTCAGTTCGCCGGTGAGCAGCGGCTTGCGCTTCAACGGACGTGACTGTGTCTTGCTCGCGTCCTGATAGTTGGCGCTGTCGCTGCCGTCCTTGCTGCCGGTCACGTCGTCGAGTGTCATCACCGCGAAGAGCACGCCGGCTTGACCAAGGCCGAAGAACAGCAAGGTGAGCAGGGTGTCACCGGCGAACCGTGAGGCCGGTTCCAGCGCTGTCCACATGATGATCAGAGCGAGGAAGAAGTCGAGAACGAACTGATACTTGACCAGCCTCGCGAAGCTCCCGAAGGTCTTCATGATTCCTGTCGACGTCGTGAGGCTGGCGCTCGCTGTCATGGTGACCCCTACCAGTCGGAAGTGACTCAGGACTGCTTACTTCGCCGGGGAGGCAGGCACGCGGCCCGGGCTCACCCGGAGACTCCGACCTTGTCGGGGCCGGGGCGGTTCTCCGGCTTCGGCTTCTTACTGCTCGCGAAGCGCTTCATCATGGGGCGTTCAACGGTGATGTGCAGCAACCACGCCAGCAGCAAGGAGATCACGAAGGAGACCGCGAGCAGCCCGATCGCCTGCGCGGTGCCCCAGGTTTGTTCGGGGTCGCCCAGTGCCATCTCGCCGTACATCTGGACCAGGCGGTGCACCAGGTAGAAGGCAAAGGAGATCTCACCGAGCCAGACGAAAACCCGACCGCGGAGGAACGATGGAAGGTTACGGAGGTCCGCGGTGGCGGCGGCGGGAATGATGAGCGCGAGGGGAATGATTGTCGGCGCGACGGCGTGGTACGGCGACGGCGTCAGCAGCAAGGCTCCGTAGCCGGCGGCGAGGAGAAGGAATGCCGGTCCCAGGCCGAGCGGAATCCATCGTTTGGCGATGACGATACGCGCCATCAGGATGCCGACCACGAACTCGAGCGCGCGGGCGGGTGGCAGCGTGTAGAGCAGCCAGCCCTGCCAGGTGTCCATTCCGTCCTGGGGGAGGAGCGTCGCCACGAAGATCAGAGCGAAGATCGCGGCTATGACGACGCCGACACAGAGCCAGAGTCGCGCCGCCGGAATCTTCTTGGCGAGCACGAAAAGAACCGGGAACATCAGATAAAAGAATATTTCGCAGGCCAGTGACCAGCTGACCTCGTTCAAGGAGAACATGATCTCCATCGAGGGGAACCATGCCTGCACGAGGAACAGGTTCGAGAAGATCTGCGCGCCCGTGAGCGCCTGGCCGACGGAAAACGCGAGCACGAGCGCGATTAACCAGGTGACGACGTGGTTTGGATAGATCTTGACGACTCGCCTGCGCCAGAACCGGGCTGGGGTGTCGTTGGCGCGAACGGACCAGGCGAGGACGAATCCACTGAGAATGAAGAAGAAGCTCACGCCGATGCCGTTGGCCTTTGAGAACAAGAACTCTGCTACCTTGGAAACGCCGGTATCGCCGAAAGGCTGCAGGTAGTATGAATGGTAGAGAAAGACTGCGATCACGGCGAGGAACCGCATGCCGGTGAGCGAAGGCAGTCGCGATGTGGGGGCCCGAGTGTCCGGGGAGGTCGAGGTCATGGCAATGATATCTCCTGCTCGGAGTTGTGCGCGGTGGCCGAACGGCTGAGACTCACAAAAACGTCAGTAGGTCCGCACGCGTGCTCGGTTATTTCGTGTTGAGTCAGTGTCTTATTCAAATGTCGGGTTATTCAGGTCCGTAGCGTGCGTCACCACTGCTGTGACCTGCAACGACCTCCCGCCCGTCGCCCACCACCACCCACACGGTGGCGCTGCGCGCCGCGGTGACCATGGGCCTGGCGGCCCGCGGTCGCTGGGTCGTTCTGAATAACCCTCTCAGTGTAAGCGGATGGGCGGAGACGTTCTTTTCGACAAGCCCGGAGTTTGTCAGGTCTGCCGACCGGTACCGATCGCTCAGGAGCGTGACTCGGCCGCCATGACGGTGTGCGGGTCGCTGAGATACTCGTCCGGGTCGAGTTCGCGGCCGCGCTCGAACTCGGCGGCGAAGGCGTCCGCGCCGATGATGGCTTCCGCCTTCGCGGTGACGCGGTCCACGTCGCCGCGTTCACCGGCCGGGAGTGGCGCTCCAACCGATTCCCTTGCCGCGGCGCCTGCGCCCAGCAGCCGGGCGGCGTGGCCGGGATGGCCGGCTGCGGCCTGCACACCGGCAAGGCCTTCCAGCGCGAGCGCGACCGACCTGGGATCTCCGCTGCCGAGTGCGGCGGTGAGGCCGTCCAGTTGTGCTGTTCGTGCGGCCTCGAGGTCGCCCCGCAGTTCGGCGATGAAACCGAGTTCGGCCAGAATCAGTGACGGTATGCTCGGCTCGTAACCCATTTGGCGGTGCAGTTCGAGCACGTCGCGGAAATGCGTCTCGGCGAGCTCGAACTTTCCCTCCCTGCGCGCGCCGAGGCCGAGTCCGATCTCGGCAAACTGCTCCCCGAACTTGTCGGACTGTTCGATGGCCAGCCGCCTCGCGCGCTCGTGGAACTCCCTGGCCTGCACGTAGTTGCGGGTCAGCAGGGCGATCCGGCCGAGCCCGGACAAGGTGAAGGAGACCTCCGGCCAGAGTTTGAAATCCTCGGCGATGCGCAGCGCGTCCCGGTGCAGCCTACCCGCCTGCTCGTAGTCACCCATGACCTCGGCCAGCGTCGCGAGCGGGGCGATGGCCTGCAACTGGCCCCAGTGGTCGCCGAGCTCACGGAACAGTGCGAGGCTCTGCTCGCCGTTGCGCTTGAGCGCCGCGAAGTCGCCGCGGAGCTTCGCCTGGAAACTCCGGGTACTCAGCACCGCGGCCGTGCCCCAGCGGTCGCCGAGGACGCGGAACGCCGCCAGCGCCCTGTCCATCAGGTCCTCGCTGACCGAAAGATCACCGATTCCGTACAGGCTGGAGCCAAGGAACAGCTCGGCCCTGGCCAGGCCACCCGGGTCGTCGATCTCGTCGTACTGTTGCAGCGCGGCCCTGCGCTCTTCCACCGGGTCGGTGCCGCCACCGCCGATCAGCAACCGGAAACCGGCCTGCCAGGCCGTGGCCTTGGCGCGTGCCGCCGCGGGCACCTCGCCCTCGACGGACAGCGCGGTGGTCAGCGACCGCCAGGCTTCGCCGTGCCTGCCGCGCAGGTTCCAGTACCAGGTCAGCGCGTTGGCCAGCCGCACAGCAGAGACCGCGTCCCCTTGCTGTACCAGGCCCTCGAGCGCGGAACGGAGGTTGGCGGTTTCGGCATCGAGGCGTCGCAGCCACTGGCGCTGGGCGTGGCCGTGCAGGTGCGGCTCGGCGCGTTCGGCCAGGTCGAGGTAATAGCGCCGGTGGCGCAGCCGGATGGTTTCGAGCTCGCCGGCCTCCTCGAGGCGTTCGACGCAGTAGGCAGCGACCGATTCCAGCAGCCGGTACCGGGGTCCTTCCGTACCGTCGGTCATCACGACCAGCGAGCAGTCGACAAGGCGGGCCAGCAGATCGAGTACCTCTGTCCCGTCCGTGCCGTCCGTTGCGCAGAGCTCCTCGGCGGCCGCGAGTGTGCAGCCGTCGGAGTGCACGGCCAGCCTGCGCAGCACCGCGCGTTCCTTGTCGCCGAGCAGCTCCCAGCTCCAATCGATGATCGCGCGCAGGGTCCGCTGCCGCTGCGGGGCGTCCCGCTCCCCGGTGGCCAGCAGGTGGAACCGGTCGTCGAGGCGCGCGGCCAGTTCGTGCACTCCCAGTGCCCGCACCCGGGTAGCCGCCATCTCCAGTGCGAGCGGAATCCCGTCCAGCCGCTGGCAGATCGCGGCGACGGCGGCCGAGTTGTCCGCGTCGAGGGTGAAACCGGAGGCGGCCGCCGCGCGTGCCACGAACAGCTGTACCGCGCTGAACCGGTGCAACGCCGCGGACTCGGTCTGTTCCGCGGCCGAGGGCAGTTCCAGTGGCGGCACTACCCGCACCTGTTCACCGGAGATGCCGAGGGGCTCCTGGCTGGTTGCCAGTATCCGCAATCCGGGAGCGTTCCTGAGCAGCAGCTCGCTCAGCTTGGCGACCGGCTCGATCGCGTGCTCGCAGTTGTCCAGCACCAGCAGCAGGCGCTTGTTGTGCAGAACGCCGACCAGCCATTCGGTCAGCGGGGTCGGCTCCTCATGGGACGAGGGGCCCATCGGCACGGGGCTGGCCGGCGGGTGATCGCGAACGCCGAGGACCGCCGCCACCACCTCGGCCACCTCGGTGAGTGCGGACGGGTCGAGTGCGGCGAACTCGGCGAGCCACACCCCGTCCGGGAAGGTGTCGACCAGCTGGGTGGCCGTTTCCACGGCGACCCTGGTCTTGCCGACCCCGCCGGGACCGGTGAGGGTCACCAGCCTGCGTGCGTCCAGAGTCGCACGGACTTCGGCCGTCTCGCCGTCCCTGCCGATCAGGTCGGTGAGCGGCGCGGGCAGGTTCGTCGGCGGCCTTGCCGCGGTGGTGACAGGGGATGGCACGGCTTCCAAGGCCGGATCCTGCTCGAGGATCGCCTGGTACAGGGCCGCCAGTTCGGGCCTGGGGTCAAGGCCGAGTTCCTCGGCGAGGCGGTCGCGCAAGTCACAGTAGCTGTTCAGCGCCTCGCTCTGCCGTCCAGCCCGGTAGAGCGCGCGTACATGTGCGGTCCGCAGCCGTTCCCGCAGCGGGTGCTGGGTGACCAGGTCGCCCATCTCGTCCGCGAGCAGGCCATGTTCACCCAGCTCGAGCCGGGTTTCGGCCTGCTCCTCCAGCGCGGTGAGCCGTCGCTCCTCCAGCCGGGCGATCTCGGACCGGCTGAACTCCTCGTCGCCGAAGTCGACGAACGGGGGACCCCGCCACAGCGCCAGGGCGTCGGCGAGCAGTGCGGCCTTGGCGCGCGGATCCGCTGTCGCCTGTACCCGCGCCGTCAGGTCCTGGAACCGGCCCGCGTCCACCGCCCCGGAATCCACCTCGAGCAGGTATCCCGGTGGCCGGGACACCACGAGCTCCCGCCCACCGGGTTCCGCTTTCTCCAGCGCTCGTCGTAACTGCCACACCTTGCTCTGCAACACGTTCGCCGGATTGCTTGGTTGCTTCGCGCCCCAGAGGTCGTCGGTGAGCCGGTCCGCCGACACCGGCCGTCCCTGGTGCACCAGGAGGTCGGCCAGCAGGGCGCGAACCTTGAGCTCGGGGACTCTGACCGACGTCCCGTCGTCTGTCCACACCTCGAGCGGACCAAGCACTCCGAACCGCATACGGCAACTATAACGCAGCGCAACGTCAGTGAACCGTTTCAGCCGGTACCGGTGGATATCGGGTGACCGAGACCGGGCCAACAGTCGACCGAGAGCCCGCACGCCCACGCTTTGGGCACGAACAAAGGTCGAGGAACCGTCCCCGACGGTGTGAAGGGAGCTGAAATGATCGAAAACCGTCTGCGGGTGGCGGTCATCATCGGCAGTATCCGTAAAGACCGCTTCGGCCCCATCCCAGCCGGCTGGATCGCCGCCGAGGCAAGCAAGCGCTCCGAACTCGACGTCGACGTCATCGACCTCGCCAGTGCCTTCTTGCCCGAGGTACTCGGCGACGGGGGCGCCGCACCACAGGCGGTTCAGGATCTGGCGCCGTATCTGGCTTCTGCGGACGGGTTCGTCATGGTGACGCCCGAGTACAACCACAGTGTTCCCGCGTCGTTGAAGAACGCCATCGACTGGTACGTCGATGAGTGGAAGGCCAAACCCGTCGCCTTCGTCTCCTACGGCGGCATCGCCGGGGGACTGCGCGCCGTGCAACAGCTGCGCCAGATTCTCCCCTCACTGCACGCCACCACCATCCGCGACACGGTGAGCTTCCACGACTGCTGGGATCTGTTCGACGTCGAGGGCCAGCCCGTCGACGTCGAAGGCTGCAATGCCGCGGCAAAGGTGATGCTGGACCAGCTCATCTGGTGGGCACAGGCGCTCAGGGACGCTCGCGCGGCACGCCCCTATGACGGCTGAGCGAATCCATACGACCCCGAGCGTTTCACGACAACCGAGAAAGGCCTGACCTCATGTCTGCACCTGTTCTCCCGGTACCCGGCCAGCGGGCCGGATGGAGGGAATGGACCGGGCTCGCCGTGCTGGCGCTGCCCACTTTGCTGATTTCCATGGACCTGACCGTGCTGTACATGGCGCTGCCGCAGCTCAGTGCGGATCTTGGACCGTCCAGCACCGAGATGCTGTGGATTGTGGACATCTACCCGTTCGTGATCGCGGGGTTCCTGGTCACGATGGGCAACGTCGGCGACCGAATCGGACGCAGGAAACTGCTGATGATCGGGGCCAGCGCGTTCGGCATCGCCTCATTGCTGTCCGCGTACTCCACCAGCCCGGAAATGCTGATCGGGGCGCGGGCACTGCTCGGTGTCGCAGGCGCGACGCTGCAGCCGTCCACTTTGTCGTTGATCAGCAACATGTTCAAGGATGCCAAGCAGCGTGCCAGCGCGATCGGCCTGTGGGCAACCGCCTTCACCGTCGGCGCCATCGTCGGTCCGGTTATCGGCGGGATCCTGCTGCAGAGCTTCTGGTGGGGTTCGGTGTTCCTGCTCGGCGTGCCGGTGATGGTGCTGCTGCTGGTGGCCGCACCGATACTGCTGCCGGAGTACCGTGCGCCGAAGGCCGCCGGCCGGATCGACCTGACGAGCGTCGCCCTTTCCATGGCCGCCATCCTGCCGATCGTCTACGGCTTCAAGGAGATCGCCAGGGACGGCTGGGGTGTGCTACCGATCGCCATGATCGTGGCGGGCCTTGGCGTCGGGTGGGTCTTCGTGCGAAGGCAGCGGGGCCTGGTCGACCCGCTGGTGGACATGAAGCTGTTCTCCAGCCGTGCTTTCAGCGGTGCGCTGACCATGATGTTGCTGATGCTGGTCACACTGTCCGGGCTCACGATGTTCTTCACCCAGTATCTGCAGCTGGTCGAGGGACTGTCGCCGTTCGTGGCCGGTCTATGGATGATCCCGTTCGTCGGCGGCACCCTTGTCGGCGTCAACCTGGCACCGCTGCTGGTGCGCAAGCTGAAGGATTCCCACGTCATCTCGGGCGGACTGCTGTTCTCGGCCGTCGGTTTCCTGATCCTGACCTTCGTCGGGGCGTCGTCAGGGGCGTTGATGCTGGCCATCGGCGCCACGATCGTGACGCTCGGCATGGCCCCGCTGATGGTTCTCGGCACCGGGCTCGTCGTCGGGTCCGCCCCGGTCGAGCGGTCCGGTTCGGCCGCGGCGATCTCGGAGACCAGTAACGAGCTGGGTATGGCGCTTGGCGCCGCCATGCTCGGCAGCATCGCGCTCGCGGTCTACCGCGGCCAGGTGGACGGCTCCGTCCTGGCCGGTGCGCCCGACCAGGCGGCGGAGACGGCAGGCGACACTCTCGCCGGCGCCACCACCGTTTCCGAGCAGCTCGGCAGTGGTGTGCTCGGTGTGGCCAGGGAAGCCTTCACCAACGGGTTCAACGTCGCATCAGGTGTCAGCGCTTTGATCATGATCGGTCTTGCCGCCATCGGCTTGACCCTGCTCCGCAACGCGAACGTCAGTGGTAGCGGTGAGCCCGAAGGGACGGGAGACGCCGCCGACGAGGCGGCTCCTCCCGACCTCGTCGAGGAGAAACTCACGACGTGAGGTAACGGCACGAGAATGTCCGATGGCCCCTCGCAACACCGAGGGGCCATCGGTCGGTCAAGGGTCAATGTGCCGCTTCGGACCTCTCGGCCAGCAGGCGTTCGACCAGTTGGCCGAGCTCGGTGGGTTTCCCGCGACCTTCGATCTCGGTCCGCGGGCCGTGCCGCGACGGCTCGATGATCCCGATGTGCTGAGCGTGGATCTCGAAGACCTCGCCGGTGACGGGCGCGGCCTCCGCGGAGCACAACCAGACCACAAGCGGCGATACGTTCCCCGGATCCCATGGGTCGAACCGGTCGGGCGGCGGCACCTGCGCCAGGTCGGGGGCGAGGCTGATCGTCATGCGGGTTCGCGCGTACGGCGCGATGACGTTGACGCACACCCCGTAGCGAGCGAGTTCGAGTGCCGCGCTACGGCCCAGGAGCACGATGCCCGCCTTGGCGCTGTTGTAGTTCGTTCGCCCGGCGGCGCCCCAGATGCCCGCGGTCGACGTGGTGAGCACCGCGCGTCCACCGGACGGTTCGCCCGTCTCCTCGGCGACCGCGCGCCAGTGCCTTGCCGCATGATGTAGCGGGGCGGCGTGCCCGTTCAGGTGGACCGAGATCACGAGCTCCCAGTCCTGCTGCGACATGTCGACGAGGTCACGATCGAGTAGGTTGCCCGCGTTGCAGACCAGCGCGTCCAGCCGCCCGAACGCGGCGACGGCCGACTGGACGAGGCGCTCGGCGCCGGCCCATGAGGTGACGTCGTCGGTGTTGGCGATCGCCTGCCCGCCCGCTTGCCGGATCTCGTCCGCGACCTCCTGCGCGATCCCGCCGGCGGGGGAGTCCTGCGCCTTCGAGCCATCGAGGGCGGCGCCGATGTCATTGACCACCACGGCGGCGCCCTCGGACGCCAGCGCATGCGCGTGCGCCCGGCCGAGCCCGCGGCCTCCGCCGGTGACGATCGCTACCCGGCCTTCGCAGATCTGGCTCATTTTGCTTCCCATTCGTCGCCGGTCAACAGCCTCTGCTCGACAACGTAGTCGAATGCTCGCTACCCGGCTGTCTCGCGCGCCGACCGCGCCCTCGTGCACTCCATGTGTCGGGCCGGAAACATCGTTACGGAGGCGGCGGTCCACCAGGTCGGCCAACCGGCACTCGGGTGAGAGCGGAATGAGAGTTCGATCCGGCGGGTGAGATCGCCGTAAGAGGGGCGGGTGGCATTGTGGGTGCTCAGGTGCACTTCACTGCCATGGGGCGTCGTGATCCGATATGTACGGCCAACTCTGTGCCAACGGGATCCACGTTCGATCGTGGATCGATAAGAGGTCGAAGATGAGTACTGCAACGCAGAAGGAGTTCGGGACGAGGGCTGTGGGTGCGGTTTCGGCTGATGTCGGAGTTACGGGTGGGGGTGTGGGGGCGCGTTTCGCGGTGCTGGGGCCGGTGGAGGTCGTGGTGGGGAGCTCCGACCTTACGCCGACGGCACCGAAGCTGTTGCAGTTGCTGGCGATGGTCGTCCTGCGGGCGGGTAAGCAGGTGCAAACCGATGCGATCGTTGAGGAACTATGGCCAGGGGCGCCGCCGCAGAGTGCGCGGACGACGGTGCAGACGTATGTGTATCAGTTGAGAAGGATCTTCGAGAGTGGTGGGCTTGCGGACAGGGGCGAGGACGTCCTGGTCACCAAGGCGACGGGGTATATGTTGCGAGTCGATCCTGAGCAGATCGATATGTTCGTGTTCCAGCGGTTGTGCCAGGAGGGTCGGGAGGCTTTGCGCCGTCATCGTTATGCGGAAACGGCGGACCTCTTTCGGAGTGGGTTGTCGTTATGGTCGGGTCCTCCGCTCGAGAACGTGAAATGCGGAGCTCGGTTGGCGGCTTTTTCGGTGGATCTGAAGGAGCAGCGACGTTATGCGCGGTACCTTCGGATCGAGGCTGAAATCGAGGTCGGGATGTATCGTGAGCTGGTCGGGGAGCTACGCTCGCTGATCGCAACCGATCCGCTCGATGAGGAGTTACACGGTCAGCTGATCCGGGTGCTGGATCGTAGTGGCCGCCGCAGCGACGCGCTGGACGCCTATCGCAACCTCCGGATCACCTTGAACGAGGAACTGGGCCTTGACCCCTGCGCTGACGTGCAGCAACTGCACCACGACCTGCTCTCGGCCGATCGCCTGGTGAGCTGAGCGGTCGACAACCGGAGCGGACACACCGACCTGGGTTGATATCGCTACCGTCAGCGATATTTCGTTGTCGTGCGGGCGCGCAAACATGGCGTGGTCCGCCACCGCCGCAACTTGTTCAGCGATTGACGGGAAAAGGTGCATCGTTCACACATGCTTCGCTACTGTCGTGGTGCCGTACCAAGGGTCAGTGTGGCTGGCGAGAGAAGCCGAAGATGTTTCCACTGGTGGGAAGAGAAGAATCGCTCTCCGAGTTGAGCCGTGCACTCGATGACACTCAACACGGGCGGGGCGGTTGCGTCGTGGTCGAGGGCGTCGCCGGCATCGGCAAAAGCCGGTTGCTGGACGCCCTGGTCGCGCAGGCCCATGCCCGCGATTTCGTCGTTGTCCGCGCTCAGGCTTGTGAGCTGGACAGTCTCGTTCCGGCACGCGCGCTGCGTGGGCTGTTCGAGGCAGGGGGGCCGCTGGGCAAGGCCAGTGCGCTTGGCCTGGTCAGCTCCGTGCAGGACCCAGGCGCACTGGTCGCCGAGGTCCGTGCCCGCCTTGACGGCTGGGCTGCCCGCAGGCCCGTGCTTGTCGCGCTGGACGATGCGCACTGGGCGGACGAGGTAACCACACTGATGTTGCGGGTCCTGGTCAACGCGCCGCCCGCGAGGCCGGTGATATGGCTGTTGACCCGCAGGCCTGTCCCGGCAGGGGGCCGCGCGCAAGCCAGTATCGACCACCTGCTGACTCAGGGCGCAGGCCTGCACCGATTGGGACCCATTTCGCCGAAGGCCACGGCCGATATGTGCACCAACCTCTTGGCTGCGGAACCCGACGCGGAGGTAGTCGAGCTTGCCGCCCGTTGCAACGGCAACCCGTTTCTGCTGGAGGGGCTGCTCACCGCGGCCTGGATCGCGGGGCGAGTGCGCGTCGTCGAGGGCACAGCGGTGCTCGCCGGTGCGGAAGGGCTGCCGGATGGCTTCGTCGCCGTGGTGGACCAGTATCTGCTCACCCTCTCGGCCGAGACTCGGCGGATGCTGTCCGCGGCGTCCGTGCTCGGCAGGCCGTTCACGGTGCACGAGGTCGCCGTGCTGACCGGCTGCGACATACCGGAGCTGCTCGCGATGACCACGGAGGCGATCCATGCCGCTGTTCTGGTTGGCGACGGCCTGGAGTTGACTTTCCGGCATGACCTGATCAGGGAAGCCCTCTACGTTGGGCTGCCCGGTCCGGTGCGCTCCGCGTTGCACCGCGAGATCGCCGCGGTCGCGCGCCGTGAACGCCGTTCTCCCGGGGAAGCTGCCGAGCACCTGATCCGCAGCGGGCACGTCGCTGGTGAGGACGGTGCGGAGGTACTCCGGTTGGTCGTCGAACAGATGGGACCCGCGGCGCCCAACACGGCGGCGGACCTGATCATCCGGATGCTGGACCTGTTCGGTCCTGGCGAGGCAGGGCGAGCGCCGTTCGTCGCGGAGGCGGTACGGTTGCTGGCCACCGCGGGGCGGGGGGTCGAGGCGACGGCGCTCGCCGAGGGGCGGCTGCGCAACGGAGTCGAAGACATCGAGCAGGCGCAGCTGTTGCTGGCCGTGTCCGAGGCATTGCTCGGGATCAGCGCCAGCGCCCAGGTCGTCGAGTACACCACTCGTGCGCTCGGCAAGGCGAGCACACCCGATGCGGTCAAGACCGACCTGCTCGCGCTACAGGCTCGCGGCCTGCTCGGCAGGCAGGATTTCGGTTCGGCCGACCGGGTGGCCTTGCAGGCCATCGAGCGCTCCTCCGGCGGGCGGTCCCCGGCGGCGGAGTGCACCGGAATCGCGGTGCGCGGCCTGGTCGCCAGGGCGGCAGGCGAACTCGACCGGAGCCTGAAGCTGGCAAGGGAGTCCGTTCGGATCGCCGATCAGGCAGGGGATGAAGCGTTGCGGCGGCACACCAGGCTGGACCTCTGTCAGGTACTGACGACAGCCGACCAGTTCGAGGAGGCCGAATCGGTATGCGCGAGCGGGCAGCGCGATGCCGATCGGCTCGGCACGGCTTGGCCGCGGCCGCTTTACCGGTTGTATCGAGCGGAGCTGCGGATGGCCGCGGGCCTGCTGGACGATGCATGGAAGGACGCGGACTCGGCACTGGGCACCGCGGAGCGGATCAACTCGGTTGGTGCGCTGGTGCGCCTGATGGCGTTGCTCGCACGTTTGTCGATCCACCGAGCCGATCTTGACATGGCGGAGGATTACCTGCGCAGGGCCGCGCAAGTGCGTGGCGACGACCAGGACGGCGACTTCGTGGAGGTCATCTGGGCGCTCACCGAGTTGAGCGACGCGAAGGGCCGTCCCGATCTCGCGTTGGACAGGCTGGCTGATGCGGGCCCGACCGGCGCAAGGTGGCTGGGACGATCGTTGCTCGTCCACGAGCCGAGGGCGGCGGCCCAGGTCGTGCGGATGGCATCGCGTACCGGCAGGATCGCGGATGCGGAGGCCGCGGCCGAGTGCGCGAGCGAGCTCGCCGAGCGTAACCCTGCCTCGACGTCGTTGGTCGGGTCGGCTGCGCATGCCATGGGACTGCTGCATGAGGACATCGATGAGCTGGCAAGGGCGGTCAAGGTCTTCTGGGGTGGTCCACGGCCGCTCGCCACGGCTTCGGCGCTTGAGGACCTGGCGGTCGCTCGGCACGCCGCCGGCCATCGATCGGACGTGTCGAGGCTGGTCGTGCAAGCCGAGGTGCTGTATGACAGCAGCAGGTCCCAGCGCGACACCAAGCGCGTTCGGAGTAGGCTGTCTGCGCTCGGCGTGCGGGGTAAACGCCGGGAGGACGCCGACCGCGCCCGGCAGGGCTGGGCGAGCCTGACACCGTCGGAGCTGCGCGTGATCCGGCTGGTCGCTCATGGCCTGACCAACCGCGAGGTCGCCGGCGAGTTGCGCCTCTCCCCGCATACGGTCGACAGCCATTTACGGCGTTGCTTCGCCAAACTCGGAGTGAGCAGCCGGGTTGACTTGACTCGGCACGTCCTGGCTCGCGAGGCGGGGCATCATGGGATCGCGTGACCGCCATGTGGGTTAACCGGCGCGGCCGGTGCCGCCGGTACTGCTGCGTGCCGGAACGGTGACTGACGCGAACACGTGATGTACGGCGGGCGGCGCACCACGATCATCGGTGGAGCGAACGAAATCCGGCGCCAGTCGTCCTGGGGGTTACGTTGTTCTGTGTACTCGGCACGCTCGAAGCGTCGATCAACGGACGGTTGGTCTTGCCCCGCAAGAGCCGACAGTTCGCCGTTCTCGCGTTGCTGCTGCTGGACGTGAACAAGCCTGTCTCGAGTAAGCGGCTGGTGGAGGCGGTGTGGAACGGATGCCCGCCGACGACCGCCGCCGAGCAGATCCAGACCTGCGTCTGGCGATTACGCAGGTCGTTCGCCCGGATCGGGGCACAGGATGGGTTGATCGAGACGACGGCGTCGGGCTATGCCCTCCACCTCCGCGAGGATTGGGTGGATACGAGTATGTTTGACCGGCACGTGAGCGAGGCCGAGATCGCGCGCACCAACGGCGACAACCAGGCGGCGATTTCCGGGTTCCGCCAAGCCTTACGCCTGTTCCGTGGCCCGGTGCTCGCCGAGGTCAACAGCATGATCGTGCAGGCCGCGGCCGCCACCTGGGAGAAGCGCAGGCTCGCCGTGCTCGAGGAGTGCATCGAGCTGGAGCTGGCTTCGGGAGTGGCTGCCGGGCTGGTCCCCGAGCTGACCGTGCTGGTCGACGAGAACCCGTTACGGGAACGGCTCCGTTGCCAGCTGATGCTGGCCCTTTCCGCGGACGACCGCCGCGCCGAGGCGCTGGCCGCCTACCGGGAAGGTCGCGGGTTGACGGTTGCCAAGCTGGGCCTGGAACCCGGGCCGAGGCTGCAGGAAGTGCAGCGCATGATCCTGGCGGGGAGTCCCACCTCGTCCGCTGCCGCGCCGCTGCCACAGCCACCGCCGGTGCGGCCGCCGGGCCAGCTGCCCGCGGACGTTACCGACTTCGTGGGCCGTTCGGGGTACGTCGCGGAGGTGCTGGGGCTGCTGAACGTGGATGTGCGCGGGGGAGTGCGGATCTGTGCGCTTCTCGGCCGGTGCGGTGCCGGTAAGACGGCGCTCGCCGTCCATATCGCCCATCAGCTCCGGAGCCGGTTCCCGGACGGCCAGCTCTACGCCGACCTCGGCGGTTCGCAACGTGCGCACGCCACCGTCGACGACGTGTTACGCGGATTCCTGCACGCACTCGGCTACCCGGACTCGTGGATTCCCGCTGCTCGGCACGAGCGGGCGGCGATGTACCGCAGCGTTCTCGCCGAGCGAAGGGTGCTCGTTGTCCTTGACGACGTTGCCGACGCCGCGCAGGTACAGCAGTTGTTGCCCGGCGGGCCGGACGCCGCGGTGCTCGTCACGAGCCGCACCAGCGTCACCGAGCTGCCGGGGGTCAGTCCGGTGGAGGTGGGCGTGTTGCCGGAGGGCGAGGCGGTCGAACTGTTCACCAGGATCGTCGGCACCGATCGCTGCCACGCCGAGCCGGTGTCAAGGAACCAGATCATCCGCGCGGCCGGATACCTGCCGCTGTCCGTCAGGTCGGCTGGTGCGCGGCTTGCCGCCCGGCCGTACCTTTCGCTCGCCCGTTTCGCCGACCGGCTGCGCGATCCGGAGCGGCGACTGGACGAACTCGCTCACGGCGGACTCGACGTGCGGGACAGCCTGGCGCCGAGCGTGCGCCGCTTGCCGGCTGAGGCGAGGAACCTGTGGTGGAGACTGAGCCTGCTTCAGGGGCGCGACTTCCCGGCATGGGTGGCGGCCGTCGTGGGTGACGTCGCGCCGCTGCTGGCGGAAAAGCTCCTCGACTTCCTGGTGGACCGCAGGCTGGTGGACGTCGTGGGAGTGGACCCCGCGGGAATGCCGCGCTACCGGGTGGACGAGCTCTTCGGCCTCTACGCCAGGAAGCGCGCACAAGAAGAACTACCGGAGTCGGCACGTGCCCGCGTGCTGAGCCGCACCGCGCAATGTTCGGCGGTGGGAGGGACCACCATGACGAAGTATCTGGACCTGTACGAGGTCTACGCCACCGATGACGAACCGGCCGAACTGGTTGACGAGTCCGAGGACGACCAATGAGTGCGGCGGCGCGTCAGAAGACGTGCGCCGGTTGCGGCCAGCCACTCACCGTGCCCCAGCGCACCAACGTCGAGCCGCTGATCGACGGCCAGGTGCGGTACGTGGCCGTCCATTGGGGCTGCACCACGCACCCCAACCGTGCCGAAGGCGCGAGGTGGAGCGTGGCCGCCGCGGTGTGACCCGCGCGTGCCACGCACTCCTGGCGTCGAGGGCGAGTTCGGTCTTGAGGTTGCCGGAGACGTGCCAGCCGACGATAGCGCGGGAGAAGGCGTCGGTGACGAACGCGGCGTAGCAGAACCGACCGTCGGCCAGTTCGACATAGGTGATGTCGGTGACCCACAGTTGGTTCGGCGCCGGTGCGCGGAAGTCCCGTTCCACCGGGTCACGAGGCCGCTCGCTGGGGTCGCCGGGGATCGTGGTGCGCGGCCGGCGGCGCTCGGCGCACACTCCGGCCATGCCGTGGTCGCGCATCAGCCGCTCGACCGTGCAGCGCGCCATGTCGATACCCTCCCGACGCAACTCGTTCCACACCTTCTTCGCCCCGTACAGCCTGCGGCCTTGTTCACTCCAGACACGTCGGACGTGCACCACAAGCTCCTGATCGCGGACAGCACGGGTCGACGGTTCGTTTTCCCGTTTCTTCGCCGCGTAGTAGGTTGAAACCGGGAACTCGACAACCTCGCACATCTTCTCGACCGAGAATTCCTCACGATGCTGATCGACGAACTTCGTCAACGTGGCGGTCGGAGGTTCATCTCCTGGGCGAAAAAAGGTGCTGGCCGCCTTCAAAATCTCATTCGCCCGTTCCACCTCACGAAGCCGCCGCTCCAACTCAGCGATCCGAGCGTCTTTATCCGATTCCGAACCCGACACCCGCTCACCGGAAGGCCGCTGGCCCTCTCATCCTGGCCGTACCAGTACCGCGGCGCCTCCGGGTGCCCCCAAGCTGACGCGCTACCCGCGCGATCGCCCCGTTACCCGGGCCGAGTCCACGCTCGAACTCACGCACCATCGCCACCGCACGTTCCTTCAGTTCAACCGGGTACTTCTTCGCCTGTGCCACGCTGCTCATCCTTCCCAGGATCAACAGCCTCCAAGATCACCGGGGTGGTCCAGGGTGCTGGACACCGACTTGGTCGCTGACCAGACTTCCTGGGCGGACTCGGGGCCGGTGCCGTTCCAGTACCAGCCGCCCGTGCCGGATCACCACCAGGCAGTTCGTGTTGCCCGCCTTCAACTTCTCGGCGATCTGCGCCAGTTTGGCGGGGTCGAATCCGGCCGCGGCGGGGTCAACGCGTTCCCATTCCACACCCGGATACGGGTCATCGCCCAGCTGGCCGGCGGCAGCCGAACCACTCAACGCGACGGCCGCGCTGGTTGCCAGCACCGCGGCTGCCACCACGGAAATAACCAGATGACGAGCAGAAGGAGGCATAGCTGACTCCTCCGGCCTGGCTAAACGCTCGAATCCAGGACGAAGAGTGGACGTGACCGGAAGCCGTGTCAACAGCTTCGGAATCAGTTGTCACATTTGTGCGCGCTAGCACTCCCAGCTTTCAGGGAGGAGTGAGCACGGCAGAATTTCTGCTTGCTCATCGTGTTGAGAAACTGTACAGTACGCGGAACACTGATGAGTACTTCAACACTTTGCCGCCACGGTCACCCCGTTGGTCAGCTATGGTGCGTGCTGGTCTGGAGTGTGGTGTATGGCTGCGGTCAGTGAGTCCAGGGTGGATGCTCTGCCAGTATGGCGGACCAGCTATGTGGGGCGGTGTCGTGAGGTCACCGAATTGCGGACGCTGCTGGGCACCGCGCGGTTGGTGACCGTGGTCGGGCCGCCTGGGGTCGGTAAGACCCGGCTGGCCGTGCAGATGGTGGCCGAGCGTGCGGGGAAACCGCCGGACGGTGTGGCGTTCGTCGGACTGGCGGAGCTGACCGATGCCGCGCTGGTGGCGAACGCGGTCGGGGTGACGCTCGGGCTGCGCGGCCAGGCCGGGTCCGAGGAGCGGACACTGCTGGCCGCGCTGCGGGAGCGGCGGATGGTGCTCGTGCTGGACAACTGCGAACACCTGATCGATGCCTGTGCCCGGGTGGCCACCGCGGTGGTGCGGGCCTGCCCGCAGGTGGTCGTGCTGGCCACCAGCAGGCAGCCCCTCGGCGTGGCCGGTGAGCAACTGTTCCCGCTGTCGCCACTGGCCGTGCCGGATCCGGACAGTGTCGGGTCGGCGGGCGAACTCCAGGCGTACGACGCGGTGTCGCTACTCGCGGACCGGATGCAGCTGATCCTGCCGTCCTTTGCGATCACCGAGGACAACTACGCCGATGTCGCCCGGCTCAGCCAGGGACTGGACGGCTTGCCACTGGCGATCGAGCTGGCCGCGGTCCGTGTCCGGTCGCTGTCGGTGCGCCAGCTCTCCGACCGGCTGGCCGGCCGGCTCTCGCTGCTGACCGGCGTTGCGCGTACCGCCCCGCAGCGGCAGCGCACCCTGCGCGGCACCGTGGACTGGAGCTACCAGCTGTGCACCCCGGAGGAGCGGCTGGTGTGGGCGCGGGCCTCGGTGTTCTCCGGATCGTTCGACCTGGACGCGGCCGAGCGGGTGTGCGGCGGCGACGGGGTCGAGCCGGCCGCCGTGGTGGACCTGATCGGCGGCCTGGTCGACAAGTCCGTGCTGGCCGTGCAGGAGCACGCTGGTGAGAACCGGTACCGCATGCTGGAGTCGCTGCGGGAGTACGGCCGGGAGCAGCTGTCCACCGACGAGTCGCTGCGGGCGCGCAGGCGGCACCGGGACTGCTACGCAGCCAGGGCGGGCCGGGTGCGTGCGGCGGAGGGGTCGCTGGACACCGTGGCGCTGTGCCACCAGCTGCGGCCCGACCACCCGAACCTGCGGGCCGCCATCGAGTTCTGCCTGCGTACCCCTGATGAGGCCGATGCCGGTCTCGCGATGACGACCGACCTGCACCTCTACTGGCAGATGTGGCGCCTGCTCGCCGAAGCTCGGACCTGGCTGGACCGCCTGCTGTCGAACGCCTCACCCGGCGGGCCACGGAGGTGCCTGGCCCTGCTGTACAGCGCCGACTACTGCCTGCACGAAGGCGCCCTGCAACGCTGCGCCGAACTGGTGGCCGAAGCGAACGGCATCGCGGCACGCCTCGCCGACGGGTCCCTGATGGCCAGGGCCGAACTGACCGCCGGGTCCCTCGCCGAGTGCCAGGGTGAGCCCCGCCGTGCCGCCGGAATCTTCTCGACCGCGGTGGCCGGGTTCCGCAAGGTCGGCAACCGGCGGGGAGAGCTCGTCGCCCTGATCCACCACGGTTGGAGCACCGGCTTCTCCGGCGACCCGGACGGCGGCAGGGCCCTACTGCGGGAGGGGCTGGCGCGCAGCACAGAGTACGGCGACCTGTATGCCCGGCTGTACTTGCTGGCCGGGCTGGTCATGATCGAGGCAGAGTTCGGTGCCGCGGCCACCGCCGCGCGTCACCTCCAGGACCTGGTGGCGGCCACCGAGGAGGCCGGGCTGGATCGGTGGGACGTCGAATGGCTCTCCAGCGCCGGCTGGGTCGCCGGTCGCCTGGGTGAGCACGCTCGCGCCGCCACCTTGTACGGGATCACCGAGACCGCCTGCCGTATCCAGGGCATCGCCCTGCACACGCTGGCTGCCTTCGAGACTCCGAACGCCCGGCACGTCCAGTGCACCCGGGAAGCCCTCGGCGTGCACGAGTTCGAGAAGCACTTCACGGCCGGCGCGGCGATGTCCGAAGGCGACGCACTGCGCTACGCCTTCGGCGTGACCGACACACCGGCCTCCGCGCCGGCCGACCCCGACCCCCTCACCAGGCGGCAGCGCGAGATCGCCGAGCTCGTCCGCCAGGGCCTGACCAACCGCCAGATCGCCAGGCGCCTCGCCATCTCCCTGCGCACCGCCGAGACCCATGTCGCCCACATCACGACCAAACTCGGCTTCACCAATCGCGCCCAGATCGCCGCCTGGGCCGCCCGTCGCCAAATCCGGTAAGGTTGCGTACCGGAAATCCGATCAGGCGCCGGCCGCCGGGTCGGCGGAGTCGACCTGCTCGCCGAACAGTGTCATGAGAGTGGCGAAGAAGACGGGTGCCAGCTCGGGAATCGCCTCGGCGCCCCTGGTGTAGAGGCAGTAGCGGATGCGGTCCGACATGCCGCCGACCACAAGGTCGAACGCCTCGTCCGGTAGTATCGGCCGGTCCGGGTGTTCCTTGCGGATCACGTGGTTGTAGGTGAGGCGGTACAGCTCGGCGAGGTGGGCGACCCGCCGGTGGTACATCGCGGCGACCTCCGGGCCCGCGGCCAGGCACTCGATCTGCAGCGCCCAGGTCGCCTTCGGATGCTCGGCCAGCAGCGTGAGGTACTTCTCCATCGCCCGCTGGATGCCACCGCGCCAGTCGGTGTACGGCAGTTCGCTCAGCGGGCGGTTGATCTCGCCAAGGGCCACGGCCGACCCCGCGCGGAACGCGGCGACGAAACACGCGTGCTTGGTGGGAAACAGGTGGTAGAACGCCTGCCGGGACACGCCAGCGCGTTCCACGATGTCGGCGATGGTGACCGACGGGTACCCCTTCTCCGCGGCGATCTCCAGGAAGGCCACCAGGATCCGGGCGCGCTGGGACGCCGCCACCTCGTCCGCCGTGAGCCGGTGCCGGCTCGGCAGCCGCTGCCCGACAGCGGCGAAGGCCTCCACGCCGGTCGCGGTCCGCTCGCTCATGGCACCTCCTCTGCGTGGCCATGCCTGGTGGGCGCGATCGCGCGGGAACGTGGGCCTGCGCTCCCGGCGCGTCTGCTCACCACAGATGAACGATACCGACCGGCTCCCGGTTGTCCTGTTCTGTCAGATGACTGTCGTACACCAGTTGTTCCCTTGCGAGCAAGTATTGAAGAACGCTACGGTACTCAAAGTACTGTGTAGTACTTGCACATCGTTACCTGTTCTCGCTGTCCGGAGTGGAGTTGGGAATGGGACCGAGCTCGCCAGAGGCAGTGTTTCCGGCCGAGTTTCCGGCCGAGCCGACCACCTACCTCGGCCGTCGCCGGGAATTGGCACGGGTCCGGACCCTGCTCGGCACTGGCTCGCCGGTGACGTTGACCGGGATCGGCGGGGTGGGCAAGACCCGGCTGGCCGGCCGGGTCGTCGCGGCGGTCGCCGGGGAGTACCCCGACGGCGTGGCGGTGATCGAGCTGGCCGAACTTCGGGAGCCGGAGTTGCTGGCGGACACCGTGGCCGCGCGGCTGGGGCTGCCCGACCAGCCGGCCCGGCACCGGTTCGGGGCCGTAGTTGACCATCTGCGGGATCGGCGATTCCTGCTCGTGCTGGACAACTGCGAGCATCTGGTGGCGAGCTGCGCCAGGTTCGTGGCGGAGCTGGTCGCCGCGTGCCCGAAGCTGAGCGTGCTCGCCACCAGTCGCCAGGCCCTTGGCATCGACGGCGAAGAAGTGCTGCCGGTGCCACCGCTGGCGGTGCCCGGGGCCGAGGATGTCCGATCGCTCGCCGATCTGGAGTCCTACGGAGCGGTCCAGCTGTTCCTGGAGCGGGGACGTGCGGTGCTGCCGTCCCTGACCGTCACCGACGACAACTACCGCGACCTGGTCGAGCTGTGCCGCAGCCTGGACGGGTTGCCGTTGGCGATCGAGCTGGCGGCCGTCCGGCTGCGGTCGTTGTCGGTGGCCCAGCTGCGGCGGCGGCTGGCCACCCCGCTGGCCGTGCTCACCTGGGGCAGCCGTGGTGCCCCTGCCCGGCACCAGGCGCTGCGCGCGCTGATCGACTGGAGCTACGCGTTGTGCTCGGAGCCCGAGCGGCGAGTGCTGGCGCGCGCCTCGGTCTTTGCCGGCGGGTTCGGCCTCGCCGCGGCCGAACAGGTCTGCGCCGGTGCCGGGGTACGTCCCGAGGACGTGCCGGACCTGCTGCACGACCTGGCGGGCAAGTCGCTGCTGGTCACCGAGGACACCGGTGGCGAGCCCCGCTACCGGATGACGGAGACGCTGCGCGAGTACGGTGCCGAACGGCTGGCCGAGGCCGGGGAGAGGGTGCGGGTGACGCGGGAGCACCGGGACTGGTGCGCCGGCCTGACCGCCCGCTACGAGACCGGGTGGCGCGGCCCTGACCAGGTGGGCTGGATACGCCGGATCTCCCGGGAGCATGCCAACGTCCGGGTGGCACTGGACTACTGCGCCCGCACGTCCGGTGAGGCCGTCGTCGGTCTGCGGATGGTCAACCGGCTCGACGCCTACTGGGCGGTGTGCGGACTGCTGGACGAGGCGCGCGGGTGGCTGACCAGGCTGCTGGCCGCGGTGCCGCCGCAGGCTCCGGAGCGCGCGCTGAGCCTGCGGCTGCGGACCTGGTGCGCTGTGCTGCAGGGCGATGTGCCCGCGGCCCTGGCCGATGTCCGGGCCGGGCGGGAACTGGCCCGGCAGACCGGCGACGAGATCGCCGCCGCCTGCGCCGAGGTCTCCCGTGGACTGGCCGAGTTCTGCTCCGGCACCGAGCCGGACATCCCGCCCGCCGGCCGGTTCGCCGGCGCGCTGGCCGTGTTCCGCCGGCATGGGATGCGGCCGGGCGCGGACTTCGCCGCGTGCCAGCACCGGCACGCCGCCGCGACGACCGGCACCATCGAGGACACCCGGGTGCTGCTTGGTGCGAGTATCGCCGCCGCCGAGGAGAGCGGCGAGCTGTTCTGGCGATCCTGGGACTGGTGGGTGCTGAGCCTGGCCGAGGAGTTCTTCGGCGACCCGGGCGCCGCCGAACGGGCCGGGCTGGAAGCCTTCAGGTTGCAGCAGGTGCTGGGCAACCGCTCGGCCGAGCCGCACGCGGTGCACACCCTCGGCCGCGCCGCCGCCTGCCGGGGTGACCTGGTCCGCGCGGCGACCCTGTTCGGCATCAGCGGCACCAGGTGGAAAGCCATCGGCGCCGACCCGCGGCAGTTCGGCCGGTTCACCGAGCACGCCGCCACCGTCGCCGGGCAGGTGTTCGCGGCGCTGGGCGAGCAGGAACACCGGCGGTACTACCGGCACGGCCGGGGTATGTCGCGCGACGAGGCGGTGCGGTTCGTACTCGGCGAACCGGCAGCGCCGGACAACCCGCTGACCCAGCGGGAACGCGAGGTCGCCGAGCTGGTCACCAAGGGCATGACCAGCCGGGAGATCGCAGCCGAACTGGTCATCTCGCCGCGGACCGCCACCACCCACGTGAACAACATCCTCGGCAAGCTCGCCCTCACCTCACGCGCCCACCTCGCCGCCTGGGTAACCGACCGAAGGTAACCAGCGCCTGGACATGGTTTTGGGGCGCCCCGGAAGGGACGCCCCAAACCGTTGTCGCCGACCGTCGCGGATCTACCTACTTGATCTCGACGGTGCCGAGCGTCCCGTCCTGGTCCGGCGGGTCGAAGGTGAGCTCGTTGTCGAACTCGCCGAGCGCGCCATCCGTCGCCAGGTGCGCGCTGACGTCCGGGTCGAGCGCGATCTCGGCCGGGCCTGCCGGCACGCCGCCCGGGACCTGGAACTCCACCGTGCCGTCGGCCTCGAACGTGAACGGCCCCTCCGCGGGCATCTCCAGCGGCACGATGGTCAGCGCGACCGGAATCTGGACCGACTGCCCGTCGCTCACGGTGACGGTGATCGAGGCCTTGATGTCGCCGGAGACGTTCTTCGTGCCGACGAGGCGCAAGCCGTCGCCCGCGTTCTGACCGGCGTCCACATCGATATGCACCGGCGCGGTCACGGTCTCGCCGCGGGTGGCCGACGCCGGGATGTCCGTCTCCACGTGGACGGCCACCTGCTGCTCGCCGATGATCGGGAAGCTCCCCTTGTAGGTGAAGTCCTTCTCGACCGGATCGGCGTTCGCCATGCCGGCACCGAAGACGCCCAACGTGGCCGCCGCGACGGCGGCGAGGATCCCCGTCTTCGCCGCTCGCCTACCGGTCTTCCTTAGCATAGGTGTTGTCACTTCCAGTTCCTTCCTCGATGAATGAACACAGGAGCAGACAAACAATCGACGGGAACCAGGTCCCGGGATCTGCCGGTGTCAGCGTAGTTTGAAATTGACCTGCCGCACAAGGATTATTCGGGTTCTTGTCAATCGGTGATGTATTCGCCGTCGTGCCGGTCTCATCCGGCTGACAAGTCAGAACAGGTTGGCTGACAGAAAGGCCACGTTTTGTCGGTGTTGCTGTGACAAGAAAGCGGTAATGGTGGACAAGCCGGAACGGTCCGAAGGCGTAGCTGCTGATCACGCCCCCCAGTTGAGCTGGGAAAACTATGGTGAGGAAGGGGTCATACATACCCCAATACGTAGTTCTACGGATGTCCGTCAACCGACCGAAGGCGCATCATAGGTTCCCCTGCGAGCAAGGAAGCGGAGAACGGAAATACGGGTATTGGTAGTTCCGTCGTGCTGGCCGCGGACATGGCGTAAATGACCATCCGGCGGGCAGGAGCCACGGCGGCAACCCCGCTAGATAACCTTACGTCTCTCATGATGGAGAATGGTCATGTCAATTTCGGTTCGACGTGGGCTTACCGCCGTACTGACGTCGGTGACCGTCACGGTGGCGCTGGTTGCCGGGGCGCCCGCGGCAGGCGCCGACGAGGCGTTCTACACTCCACCGTCGCCGCTGCCGGCCGGGCAGGACGGTGATGTGATCAAGTCGCAGCCGTCGTTCATCCTCGGTTCGAAGGCGACCCGGATCATGTATCTGAGTCGGGACTCGAAGGGTGAGGCGATTCCGGTGACCGGCACGGTGATGGTGCCGGACAGGGCGTGGACCGGGGGTGGCCCGAGGCCGATCGTGGCCTACGCGCCGTTCACCGCGGGTCTTGGTGACAAGTGTGCGCCGTCCAAGACCATGGCGGGCGAGGGGGAGGGCGACGCCTCCTCGCTGTTCCAGAGTGGGTTTGTCAACGCCTTGCTGGAGAAGGGGATCGCGGTAGCGCAGACCGATTACGAGGGTCTGGGGACTCCTGGGGACCACACCTATGTGATGCGGGGGGCTCAGGCGCACGCGGTGCTTGATGTGATCCGCGCGGCGCAGCGGTTGCCGGACACCGGTCTGCCCGCGGATGGGCCGGTAGGGATCACGGGGTACTCGCAGGGTGGTGGTGGCTCGGCCGCGGCGGTCGAGTTGGCCCCGAGCTACGCACCCGAGCTCGATATCCGGGGCGCCTATGTCGGCGCGGCACCGGCGGACCTGGCCGTGTTGGCCAAGTCGTTGGACGGTTCGTATGCCGTGGCGTTCCTGGGCTTCGCGCTGGTGGGGTTGAACACCGCGTACCCGGAGACGGAGATTCTGACCAAGCTTGCCAACGAGAAGGGCAAGGAGCTGTACAACACCGCAAGGGACATCTGCACGATGGAGGCGCTGCTCAGGTACCCGTTCTCGCGGACGCGCGACTTCACCAGGGACGGGCGGCCGGTGTCGGCGTATCTCGACGAGGAGCCGTTCAGGTCCATCATGGCGGAGGTGAAGATCGGTAACCGGAAGCCGGAAGCCCCGGTACTGGTCGAGCACGCCTCGAACGACGACATCGTGCCCTACGGCCAGGGTAGGCAGATGGCCGAGGACTGGTGTGGCAAGGGCGCCACCGTGCAGTTCGAAGACCTGCCGGCCACTCCCGCTTTCGCGCACGTCGGAGCGCTTCCGGCGGCCATGGACAACTCCGCGAACTGGCTGGCCGACCGGCTGTCCGGCAAGCCCGCGACCGACAACTGCGGGCAGTTCTGACACACGGACCGTGCGGTGGTGCCGGGCACCAGCATTCCCTGCCCGGCCCGGCGCCACCACGCGGTGCTGTTCGCCGCCTCCGCGGTGACGATCGAACGACGCTCCCCGCCCGCTGGTGGCGGTGGGTGCCGACCTGGCCGGTGTACGCGCTGTCCGTGCCACTGATGATCTACCGCGCGCTGCCGGTACGCCCGGCGACCGCGGACTGCCCGGAGCGTACGGCCCGGAACGCGGATACTGGTACACCGGCCACCCGCCGGACAGCACCACACAGGTGCTCTACGTCGGTGGCGAGGCGGCCTGGTTGCGCCAGTTCTTCGGTGAGGTCAGCCAGGTGTCCACCGTGCGGCTGGAGCTGGACCGGTTCGTATTGACGCAGTACGCGAATATCGATGGCACGGTCAGAGTCGGCGACACCATGCAAGCCTACGGTTGGGGCAGGACCAGAACGGAAACATGCAGACCCGGTTGAAGGTGGCGAACGTGAAGGTGACCTCCGCATCCGGCGGGAGGGTCCGCGCCGATCGCATCGGCGGCATGCTCGGCCGCGGCGATTCGGGAGGCCCTGCCATGGTTAACGGTAAGCAGGTCGGGGTGAACGTCGCGGTCGCAGGGGGCAGCTCGCTCCATGACCACATCGGCACTTGTCGCGGCTGGATCAGGTCGACATCCGGCGTGTAACGGTCCGGTCAGGACCTCGTGGGCAGCAGAGCCCTGAGCAGGTCGAGTACGGTCGAAGGATCGTCGAGACGGCGCTTGTCGAGGCGGGACCGGGGCATGCGGACGAGCTCGAGGGTGGCGTCGGTGAACGCGATGGCCTGACGTCGGATGACCGCGGTATCGACGAAGCGCATCGTCGGCATGCCGGCATTGAGCAGGTAGGTCGGCCCGCTGATGTACTGCAACGACGGCAGGCCGGCGGTGCGCCAGAGCGGTTCACCGTCGCCGGGCCACCAGAATCCGCTCGGCGAGGAGAGCGTGGGGTCGGGCTTGAACGGCCGCAGCACACGGTTGTCGCCGATCCGCTGACGGTCCTGCGCGCGCCGCCCGGCCTTGACCATCTCGACGTGCGGGGAGGAGAACACGACGCCCGGCTCGTAGCCGGGCGCGATCTCGTACTCGCCGTCGGGGCCGGGCAGCCACGGGCGCGCGCCGAGGTGTTCCAGGCTCATCGCGGCGGCGGTGCGCGCCACGAGGTCGTCGGCGTGCCGGCGCAGGAACTCCGTGGTTCCCGGCGACGTGCCCGCCAGATGCCCGGTGCTCATCAGCACGAGGATCGAGCGCGGCAGCTCGTCGCGGGGGATTCGTGCGAGGTACTGCGCTATCGCGAGGATCGCTTCCGGCCCGTTCTCCTCGAGACCGTGCGTACCGTCCGTGTGCGAGGACAGCACGACCAGCTCGTCGGAGGCGCCGGGGATGACGCCGTACACGTTCGGCGTGGTCATCGTACGCACGCCGGCCTCGAGCTTCAACCGCGCCTTTCCGCCAGCCAGCGCCACCTTCCGCAGGCCGGCGCCGGTGTTTCGGTCGACGTACAGCGCGGGAAGGTCGCGGACCACCCCGTCGTAGGGCGCGTACCGGCCGCGGGCCGCCTCGGCGGGTTCGTCGAGCACCACGATCAAGCCGACCGCACCCGCCGCCTCGAACGCCGACATGGTGTCGATCAGTGACTCGGTGGACAGCCACGGCCGGGCGTAGAGGTCGAGAGGGTTGTAGCCGGGCGCATGGCGCGGTTGCAGCGGGGCGTCCCAGTCGATCACGTCCAGCAGGAGGTACGGCAGCGGTGGGGATGCGACACTCACGATCCCGATCGTGCCCGGCATCGGAATGGCACACAGCCGGGCGGTGACGCCGTCCGGTCCGGTGTCGCCCGAGTACGGTAGATACCCCGCAACCTCGACCGGCCCGGCTTCATGGCCGCCGACCACGTCGAGACTCCAGCTCGACGGTTGCCAGCGGTCGAACGGCACGCCTTCGGCCGTGACCGCGCTGATGCCGACGCGCTCCATCCGCGCGGCGAGGCCGTCGACATAACCGTGGTGGGCCGTACTGCCGGTGGCGCGCAGGCCGATGCCGTCCGCGGCCTCCTGCCATTCGTGGATCTGCCACCGGGGCATGAACTTCGCCGGGTCGACGGCGCGGGCCGCGGCGCCGGTGATCGGACCGCGCGGCCAGCCACGGCCCGCGGCACGGGCCGCCGGCGTCAGCAGCGCGCCCGCACCGAGAGCGAGCCCGCCGGCCAGCAGGCCGCGGCGGGAGACCCTGTTCGTCGGTGTCATCGGATCGGCTCCCTTGTCTGTCGAGCCCGCAGGTGATGATCACGAGGCGAATTTCCCGGAACCCGGCCGAGCCTGACTGATCCGGACGTCGTCGGCATCGGTATCTCCACGTACGTACGTACGTAGCCGGAGCACTTGTCACAGCGCTGACACTCGCCCGCGACAGTTTCCTACTTGCTGGTAGCAATTGGGTGAGAATGGTTCCGGAGTCTCGTGCGCGGGTGAAACACTGCGGTCACGTGGTGGGAGGTGGCCATGAACGCAGCATCGACGGCCGAGTACCCGGACAGTCGACTACGCACACCGGAACCGGTGGGCAAGGCGCTGCACCCGGCTGTCCGGGACGGTTTGTTCGGGTCGGTCGCGCTGCTGTGTGGCGGGGCGTTTCTCGTGCTGTACCTGGGTAGTGGAGCGACCAACTGGTGGTTCGCGTGGACGGTGGCGAGTCCGCTCACGGCCACCACGCTCGGTGCTGGTTTCGGCGCCGCGTTCGTATTGTTCGTGCTGGCCGCTCTGGAACCGGACTGGGCGAACGCCCGGATCGCCGGTTCGGCCCCGCTGGTCCTGGCCGGTGGCATCCTGCTCGCGGTCGCCCTTGATGGTGCGGAGCTGAACCCGGCTCATGACCTCACCGTTGCCGGGGTGTCGTTCAGTATGCCCGTCGCGGACGTGTGGCTGCTCGGCCTGGGCCTCGGGCTGCTGGTCACGGTGCTGACGGTGCCGGTTCAGCTCGCTCGCCGGGTCGAGGTCGAGGGTGGCGGGCGCACTGCGCCGATGCCGGGATGGGTCCGCGTCATCGCCGGGATCGAGGGTACCGGGCTGGTTGCGGCCGGGGCGGTGTGCTTCGCCCGCCCCGAGCTGGCCGGGTCGTGGTGGCCGTGGCCGGTGGGCGTGCTCGATTTGCGGGTGCTGTGCGTGCTGACGGTCACCGTGGGCGTGCTGATCGTGCACGCCACCGTTGACGGCGACCTGCGGCGCACTGCGGTGGGGTTGGCCGCGCTGGTCGCGTTCGGGGTGCTCGTGCCTGCTGGTGTGCTGTTCCATGCGGATGACCTCCGCTGGCCCGCGCCGTCGGCGTGGTTCTTCCTGGCCACTGTGGCGATCCTGCTCGGCACCGGCGCGATCGGCCTGCTGCTGCTCGCCTTGCTGCGGGTGGCGCTGCCGGTGCTGACCGCGGTGACGGGCGCCGGGTCCGACGTGCCGCCGTCGACCGCACGGCTGGCGGAGCTGGCACGGAAGGCGCGGTCACGGATCACGCCACATGCCGACCACGGCTTCTTCGGCCCGGACTCGGTGGCCTGGAAGGTCTGGTCATACCCGACCTCGCTCACCGTGGGCTTCCAGCGCGCGGTCGTGGTCGAGGAGCTCGAGCCCGGGCTGGTGGCCTCCGTGGACGCGACGAAGGCGATCCGAACCCGGCCGCGTGCCCGTTACGACCGCACGCTGCGGTACTTCGCGATGGTGGCCTTCGCCAGCACCCGGGACACGATGAAAGCCGCCGACGTGCTGGTCAAGATCCATTCGGTCGGCATTGGTATCGAGCCGGCCAGCGGCAAACCGTACGACGCCAACGACCCCGAGTCGCAGCTGTGGATTCACCTGACCGCCTGGCACTCGATCCTCTACGCCTACGAGAAGTACGGTCCCGGCAAGCTCGGCCCGGCCGAGGAGGCCCGCTACTGGGCGGAATGTGCTGCCGCCGCCGAGCTCCAGACCTGCGACCCCGCCGACGTCCCGCGCGACCGCGCCGGCGTGCGCGCCTACTTCGAGCGGATGCGCCCCCGGCTGGTCGGCTCCCCGGTGGCACGTTCCACAATGGACCACCTGTTGCACGCCGAGGTGATGCTGCCCCCGATGCCGCTGGTGCACTGGCCGGCGACCGTGGTCGTAACCGGTGCCCTGCGCGTGGCGACCATCGCGTCGATGCCGCGCTGGATGCGCGACATGGCGGGCATCCAGCAGAGCCGCCTGCTGGACGCGCTGATCGTGCCGGTCATGCGGCTCTCCTTCCGGCTGATCCGGACCAGCCGCTGGCTCCAGCTGGGCGCGCTGCACCTGCTGTCCCCGTCGACCACGCCTGTCGTGGCACCGATCCTGTTCGGCGTCCCGGCCACCACTCCCGAGACGCTGACCCCCGCGGAAGCCCGGGACCGCTACGGCTACCCCAAGCCCGCACAGGCCCACCTGGAACTGCGCGCCAGACAACACCGGCGGGTATTCACCGAGCGCCAGGCACCCAGCGACACGGGCCTGGCCGAGTCCGAAGAAGTCCTGGGAACCCGCAGACGATGACCTGGGCTCGATGGCTGCGACCCCGGCGGTGCGATGTCCTGCACGGTGACCACTCCGGTCGAGTGCGTCCCGTGCGTCCGGAGATCCGCATTCCGCTCCCTCCCGAGTTGTGGACTGAGCCGCCCGCGCCCTGACCCAACTGGTCAGCTGAACATGACTCCGGCATGCTGCGGTTGACCTTCGCCAACGGCACCCAGTTGCAGGTCGAGCCGGACGACAGATTCGAGTCATGGACAGAAGCGTTGCCCACTCGGTCGAATGCCAGGCCCTCGACCGCGAGCTGTCGACGGATGTCGGCTGCAGCGATGCCATGTCTCCGACCGGTCTCGCTTGCTCCCACCGCACTCGGACGGCACAGTCGCCCGGGATCGGTGACACGCCTGCGTGTCGGGCCTGGTGAGGCGGTGCAAGTCGATAGGAGTCATGCAGTCGAGCTTGAGGAGGCTGCATGGCGTTGGACGTAGGTGCCGAGCACGAGGTCAACGCGATCCGATTGCCGCGTTGGGGACAGGTCGCCCGCGTTCCGGACGCGGTCGTGCCGTTCGTGGTCGTGGACGATGGTGGGCTGCCGGTCGAGCCCGTCCTGCTGTACCTGCGTGACTTCGTTACCCGTGGTCGACGATCGGGCAGCGTCCGCAGCTACGCGTACGCGCTGCTGAGATGGTGGCGGTGGCTTCTCTGCACTTGTCAAGCGAGCGGCTGTGAATACGTCGGATCTTGCTGGCTGAGCGTGACCGCCCTCGCGGCGGGCCCCGGAGTCCTTTCAGTCTGTGACTACGAACTCGGCGCCTGCGGCCAGCGCCACCTCGGGGCCGAAGAGCCTGGCCGGGGTGAACGCGCCGGGGCGGCCCTCGCCCTTGGCCAGGCGCTGGGCCACCTCGGTGACGGCGCCGACCGTGAACGTCATGCCCTCGCCGGTGCGTAGCCAGCCCTCACGCACGCGACCGGAGGGCCATTCGACTCGGGCGCGGCCCCAGGACGATCGGCGCGGGCGCTCTTTGGCGGTGGTCGTCGTGATGCGGGCGAGCCGTCGAGTGGCGAAGCCGGCCAGGCCGGGCAGACGCAGTACGTTACCGATCGCCGGCAGGGCCGCTCGGACGGCCGGGTCGGTCGGGGCGAGAGCCGAGGCGCCGATCACCGACGGGGCACCGCTGGCCTGCCAGGCCGCGAAGAGCTCGCCGCTGCCGAGGGAAGCGGTGGTGACCACGTTGCCGTCGGGGGTGGTCAATCGCTCGGCGGCACGGCCGGCCCGGGCGCGTACCATCCGGCCCTGCCGCACCTCGCGGCCGCCGTCGAGCATCGCGTGCACGATGGTGGCGGCCAGGGCTTCGCCGAGGGCGCCGGGTTCGATCGCGACTGACGCGACGGCGTCGACGCGTACTCGCGAAGGTTTTTCCTCGACCGTCAGCAGATGCAGCAGGATGCTCTCGGTTGCCAGCACGCGAAGCCCGCCCCAGAGACCAGCGTGCGACCGGTCGCCGCAGCCTCCCGGTCCATGCCGTGGAGCAGCTCGAACGCGCTCAGTTCGTCGGCGACGTCGACGTAGTGGGTGCCTGGCGGGCAGGCCCGCGCGACCTGCGGCGCCGTGACCGCAAACGGGCCCACCGTGTTGATCACGACGGTCGGCGTCTCGGTGGCCAGCCGCGTGCAGACCTCGTCGAGCGAGCCGGTCACCGCCCGGGCGTCCGGACTCACCTGGGTCAGCCGCTCCCGATTGCGGCCGGCCACCACCACCTCGGCGCCCGCCTGCTGCAGACGCTCCACCGCCTCCCGGCCGACCCGTCCGGTCGCGCCGAGCACCCAGATCTGCCCCGTCATGTTCGCCTCCAACAGCCATGGCACGTCGTGTCATCACTATCGCATAGCAACGACATGACATGTCATCACTAGAATTTGCCGCATGGGTCGATGGCAGCCGGGTGCGCGAGAACGGCTCGAGCAGGCCGCGCTCGATCTCTTCCTCGAGCAGGGCTTCACCGAGACCACCGTGCCGCAGATCACGGCGCGGGCCGGGCTCACGACCCGTACGTTCTTCCGGCACTTCGCCGACAAGCGTGAGGTGCTGTTCGCCGGCGAGGAGTTGGTGCCCGAGCGGGTGGCCCGCCTCATGGCCGAGGCCCCGCCGTCGCTCGGCGCGATGGAACTGATCACCGAGGGCCTGGCCCCCACCGCGGCCGAGATCTTCGAGGGCCGCAGCCTCGACTACCTGCTACGCCGACGGGCCGCGATCGACGCCGAACCCGCCCTGCATGAGCGCGAGCTGCGCAAGTACTCGCTGATGTCGCAGGCCCTGGAGCAGGGCTTCCGCGACCGCGGCGTCGACGACCTGACGGCCCAGCTGGCGGCCGAGATCACCGTGACCACGTTCCGGATAGCGGTGACCCGCTGGCTCAACCAGCACGGCGACTCCGACCTCCCGGCCACCGTCAACCAGACCCTGGCGGCGATGAGGCACCTGACGAATACGCCGTCGACTTAGTGATCAGTTCGAAATGAGTTTGCGGAGGCAGATGACTGAGCAGGCCAGGCTGAGGGTGGCCTGGTGGGCATCGGCTCGTCGTTCGGTGCGGATGCGGAGTCGTCTGAAGCCTCGCAGCCAGGCGAAGGTGCGCTCGACCGGCCATCGCACGGTGCCCAGGCCGGAACCGTGCTCGCCGCCACGGCGGGCGATCACGGGTGTGATGCCGCGAGCGCGGACAAGACGGCGGTCCTTGTCGTGGTCGTAGCCCCGGTCGGCGTAGAGGTACCGTGGCCGCTGGTTCGGCCGCCCCACCACGCCCCGGATGGGCGGAACGGCATCGGTCAGCGGGATCAACTGCGTGACGTCGTTACGGTGCCCGCCGGTCAGCGTCACCGCCAGGGGCACTCCGCTCGCGTCGGTGATCAGGTGGTGCTGGGAACGGAGCTTGCGTCGATCGACCGGGCTCGGCCCAGTGTGCTCCCCCTTTTGAGAGTCCGCAGGTGCGCAGAGTCCACCAGAGCGCGAGACAGGTCCAGGAGCCCGGCGGTGCGGAGTTCGGCGAGCAGGCGCTCATGCCACTGTTGCCACACTCCCGCCTCATGCCACTCGGTCAGCCGCCGCCAGCAGGTAGCCCCGGAAGCGCCGAACAACCGGGGCGGCAGGCGGTTCCAGCCGATACCCGAGCGCGCCACCTACAAACCCCCTCCAGCGCCGCGCGGTCACCGACACGCTTGCGACCCGGATAGCGCAAGCGTCGTGGTGGCACCGGGATCAGCGGTTCCAGCCTTGCCCACAGTTCATCGGTCAGGACCTCCTCGCGCACCCGGCAAGTCTGGAACACCCTGCCGCATCAGCAACACCGACACACCCACTCATTCTGAACTGATCTCTAAGCCATCAACCACTCGGACGGCAGAGTGCCTTGGCGATCGGCTAGCAAGTGCCCGTGTAGATGCCAGCACAAAGATGTTCGGCGACGAGCAGCCGTCGGGCCAGCCTGTCGTCCCCGATTCCGATGACGAGGCGATGGGAGCTGTTGTCCCAGTCAACAGACGTTGCCCGCTTCCGCACTGGAGCTACCTGAGTATGATGTGCGGCTCGCTCGACGCTGCGGGCAGCGCAGGCGCCAGCGCGAGGGCCTCAACGAGCGCGCTAACGTCCACACAGGCTGTACGGCATTCAAAATGCGTACGGCGTTCACACTGGGCTTGCTGGAGCGATCCTGGAGCACAGGTGCGCGTCGAACGGCTGGGAACGGCAACCAGCGGCAGTCAACGGCAGGCTTTGACGTGTAGATTCTCTATCGTTGCAGGTCAGAGGAATGTTGGGTTCTTACTGGCAGTGAGGGGGTCGAGGGTTCGAGTCCCCTTAGCTCCACCACGTGATTCACGCCGAGTACGTACCCGGCCAGTTCGCTCACTGTGTCCAGCACCAGCGGCTGGCCACTCCGCGTTTACCGCCCTCCCTCGTTGAACAGACCTGGGGTGGCTCAACAAACTTACCGGGCACAGGGGCGTTCGAGGCGCGCCGAGTCCTGGGTGTCCCGCGGGGCGCGGACACCCTTGCGGAAAACTCGCGACGTGACCACGAACAACACCGGCCTCACGGGCGACGACTATCCAGGATTGTTCCAGGCAGCGGACGCTGCCTCGGGGCGCGGCCAGCGGTCCTACTTGCGGGCATCGGGTGCCCGGTTGCTGCTCGCCGTGCTGGCCGCAGCAGCGGCGGCGTTCACGGTACGGATCGGCTCGAAAGGTATCGACATCGCAGCCGTGGTGACGGCGCTGGCCTTCGTCGGCGCGCTGATCGTCGACATCGCCGTGCTGCGTGCGCAGCCAAGCAGAACGTGGTATCAGGGGCGCGCCCTCGCGGAGTCGGCGAAGACACTGACGTGGCGCTACGCGGTCGGCGCATCGCCGTTCCCGCTGTCCCTGACCGCGGACGACGCGGACCGGCTCTTCCTCCAGCGGATCAGGGCGTTACAGGGCGACCTGCCGCAGGTGCCCATGGTGCCCAACCGGAGCGGCACGATCAGCGACCGCATGCGCAGGTTGCGCGAGGGCGCGCTCGACGAGCGCAGGTCGGCGTACCTCAGTGGGCGCATCCACGACCAGCAACGGTGGTACGCCGACAAAGCGGAGCATCACCGGCGGAGGGCCTCGGTGCTGCGGCGGGCCGGGTTGGCGCTCGAACTGGTGGGCGTGACCGCTGCGCTGGCCAAGGCGTTCGGGGCGGTCGACATCGACCTCGCCGGCATCGTGGCCGCCGCAGTGTCCGGACTCGCCGCGTGGTCGTCGGCCAACCAGTACACCGCGACCGCGACCGCGTACGCCGTGGCCACCAATGAACTGAGCGTGATCGGCGACCTGTTGACGCGCGATATGCCCGAACCGGAGTGGTCTGCCACTGTCGCCGACGCCGAGGAAGCGATCAGTCGCGAGCACACCATGTGGCGGGCCTCCCATGGCGGATGACATCTGGTGTCGCTCGCGAGCTTGCGGCGCATTGAGGTGATCCGGGGATACAGGCGATGGCCATTGAGAGCGTGCGGCCGGTTGCCCTGGCGTGTCCGATGCGAGGTTGCGCCGTTGAGGTGATGCTGACCGGAGTCGAGGCGGCTCGAAACATGGCTGGGCATCATGACAGCCATGGCCGAGGAGGACGACCGCTCGAGAGGGGCTTGCCCAACCACTGGGATCGCGTCATCGGCCGGTACCGCCGGGACACCGGCACCGGTCGATGGCGTTGACAGCACCCGGCGGTCGATGACCGTGTTCGTGAGCTATTCGCGGCATGAGTTCAACTTTGCCGAAGCTGTGGCGGCGACATTGAGATCCCACGGCGCCCTCCAGCCCTGGCTTGACGTGCAGCGTCTGCGGCCGGGAGACGACTGGGAAAGGAAGTTGGATCAAGGTCTTGAGGACGCCGATGCCCTGCTGCTTGTGGCTTCCCGCGCCGCGATTGCCTCCCCCTATGTGCGGCGCGAGTGGTCGCGGGCATTGGAACGTGGCATCCCGATCTACATCGGCGTGGTCGAGGCGGTCGAACTACCCGACGAGCTTTCCGACGCACCCGTATATGACCTGCGCACGCGGTTCTGGAGCAGAACGGCAGCGCTTGGTGCGGTGATCGCCAATGCGCGCATCGAACCGACTCCAGCCGCGCCCCGCAGGAACCGTTGGGGACTGCCCAGTCGGATGCCCACCCCAGTTGCCGCGACGGCCACGTTGTTGGCCTTCACCGCTATTGCCTTCATCTGGGCCACGACGCTCATGGTGAACTTGGATTTCGCAGTGGCACGCCTGGTCCCCGACGTCTTCACCGGCGACAGCTGGATGGGGAACGTGAGCGCGCTCGAAGGGTTGCGTGCGAAGCGATGGCTTGCCGCGATACTGCCGCTGCTGGGCATGACCTTGCTGATCGCTTTGCTGGCGGCGAGTGTCGTGGCCCTCTGTAGCGGACTCTTGCGCCGCCGCAGCGGATGGGTCTCGCTGGCGGTGGGTAGCGGCGCGTCTGCCATGTTCGGGTTGACGGTCTTCCTCGGGGTCGCACCTATCGGAAGGACTCCATCTGGCGGTGAGTTCTTTTCTACCTCGGTCATGGAGCAGGTATATCCCGTTCCCCCTGGGATCGCGGCTGATACAGGGGTTTTGCGAACACTGCTGGCAAGCGGGGCCGGGTGCGCGGTCGTTGGCGTCATCTTGGTTGTCAGTTCGCGAACGCTGCATCTGTGGTTACCGACGGGGAAGGGCGCCGATCACCATCGCGGTCGGATCGTCCAAACACGACGACCGCGATGGCGCGAACTCCGGCGGGCCATGGAAGAGTTCAAAAACGCCGATCAGCGGTACATTCCCGATCGGCAGACCACGTCCTTTCTGATCGCCCTGAGGTCTTACTTTGCTCGAGGGGCTGGTCTACCACCTTCGCCTGAGCAACCCGCCGTCGAGGTGGTACCCCTGGCTCACGCGGATCGGCCGATCGCGAAACTGTTGACCGAGTCCTGCCGGCAGGCAGGTTTTGCGGGCGGCGCGTCCCGGGCCGGGTGGGTTCTTGTGCTGGTCAGTTCCCATGTCTCGTGGCCGGAGGCAGCGCGGCGGATCGAGCAGATCGGCGCCCGTGCGATCTGCGTCCTGCTAGACAACATGCACCTTCATGCTGACGCCGAGAAATTGCGGCGCCGGCAATGGCTGGACTTCCGTGAACGCCGCCCGGACAACCTGTCCTTCCTACTGTTCGCATTGCGGCGCTCTGACACCGGGCTCGTCGAGAACGGTGTCAGCCCGACACCGATCGCCACAGAACGGTTTCGAGCACCTTCACCAGTTCGCTGGTTCATCGCGCACACCATATCCATGTCCGGTTTCATTTCTGGTTTCACGTTGACGAGACTGATTCTCTGGCCCCTGGATGTTCGGAGCCTGGCGTTGCTGGCCGCGACGGCCGCCCTGGACGTGACCTGCTGGCGTTTGTGCCACCGGGTGACGACCCGGCAGATCACCGTCGGCAGGTTCAGACGATCTTCGTGGGGAGTATTGGCACTCTCTGCTGTATGGGCAGGCCTGGCGGTCTCCACGCTGTGGACGCCGCTGACGAGGTGGATTGGTGCAGATCAAGAATATCCGCCATCGATCATTGCCAGGGACCAGGCGGCCTTGGTCGCGGCTGTGGTTGTATTCGTCGTCCTGTCTGGCGCAGGAGTGCTCCAGTTGTTCCAGAGGTTGCTACGCGACGTGTGGCTGCCACGCGTCACGAGCTCAACCGGCCGACAGGTCTCGGGCATCGGCACGGGTTCCCAGGCTGTGCTGATCGCGGTGTGTGCCGCGATAGGAGCGTT